>JAFOCY010000024.1 GCA_017380995.1 Oscillibacter sp.
ACTTTGGATACCCTCAGGTCTGGGGAGCCAGCTCGGTCCCATACAGGTCAAAAATTTCTTCATTTACCCTGGCGTTCATACGCGGGATCTGTTTCATATCGTTTTCGTGGATGCTGATTTCCGCGATATCTCTACGCTCATGTAGCGATCGATACACGGATTAAGAACCATTGGTAAATCTCTTTGAAGAACGTCCAATGCTTCTTTATCCTGACTGCGGAGGCTGCCGGGGATAAAGATACCCTGGCTGTTGCCCAGACCCGCTTACAGCGCCTGAGGCAGGAATACAGCCGGTTTTCAAAGGCTGCTGGTCTGCGGACTGAAAATGAGCGGACGCAGGTGGCCGGGTTTGGGAGAAAAGAGGCGGCAAGGGCCAGCGCGGCGGCCAGAAAAGAAGTTGAAAAATACAGCGCCATACGCTATCATGAAGATGGAAAAATTGTGGTCACAGATGATTGGACGGCAAAGGGACATAAAAATACCCCCAAGAAGTACAAGGCAAACGCTGTAGTCGACACGCTGTCGCGGAATGGCAAACAGCGAGACCGCACTATCTATGGCCCGGACGCTGTTATCAAGCGGCAGATACACGGCGGAAATCACGGGCAGCCTAAGCTACACCCGTTCGGCAAATACGGGGAGCATGTCCATGATTATACCTGGTATCCTGATAAAGAAAAACCTGATAGGTCGACGCGTGATGCATCGGATGCTGAGCGCATAGCCCATTCCGATATTTTGGGAGGTGAGGACGATGACAGTTGATGCTTTCAAAGAGATGATGGTGTACAACGAGCCTGATTTCGAGTATAACGGTCAAGGATATTCGATTTGCTGCCCAAACGGCAAATACTACGTCACCGCCTCTGACAGCCCGGGCGACATTGACCTGGAGTTCGATTCTCTGGATGATCTGTTGGATCGCTGGGTGATCCAGGGCAGGCCGCTGCGAGCAATTCTACCAGAGGTTGTGTTCGGGGAGAATGAAGATGGATAACTTCAAGGCTGTTTATAAAATCCTTGCCGCGCTTGAAAAGGCGATGGACTTTCCTGCCTTCGATATCATGGAGGTTGGCCCAGAGGCCCTTGGCGTAACACCGGAGCGCTGGTCCCGTTACCTCGAGATGATGGCAGATGTTGGGTACATTAAAGGCGTTTCCATCCGGCGAGATATTCTCGGAGAGATTCGAGTGGATGCGAAAGATATCCGCATTACGCTGAAAGGACTTGAGTACCTACAGGAGAATTCCGTGATGCGCAAGCTGTACAATGCGGCGAAGGGCGTCATGGAGATCACTCCTGGGCTGTGAGGTAAGTGCTATGACCGATCAGACCATCAAAGCCATTGAGGCCATCCTCAAACGAGGAAATGATGTGGAAATCCGGCGAAAAGGCGACAGCTATATCGTCTTGGAAGTGAAGAAAACAATCAAATATAGCCCTCAGTGAATTGGCATTGAGGAAGAGCAATTGGAGCTGACTACCGAGCTTTTCTCGGCAGTTGGCTCCTTTTTGTTTTGTTGATTTCAGGCCGTGTGCCTGCTTTCATACCAATTTTGCCCCGGCCCGGCGTAAAACTGGCCGACTGCAGGGGATGCGACCCCCGTCATCAAAGCGTAGCGGAGAAAGGATCACCATGAAAAGAGAGTTTTTGCAGAACTTCAGGGTAGGCGATCAGCCTCTTACCAAGGAGATCATCGATGCCATCATGGCTGAGAACGGCCGGGACATCGAGGAGACCAAGAAGGGCTTTTCGGACTACGAAACCATCAAGGACCAGCTGGCCAAGGCCCAGGAGACCATCAAGGGCTTTGAAGGCCAGGATATCGAAGGCGTGCGCAAGGCGGCAAAGGACTGGGAGGATAAGTACAACCAGGCCATTGCTGACCACAAGAAGGCCATGGATGACCGCGATTTACAGAAAGTTCAAGGTCATGGGCTTCTGGGACGTTATCAAACTGGACGGCGGTGGAAGCTTCTACTTCAACGCCGGGGGACGGAAAAAGTACACCGCCGAAAATCGGAGAGTGTGTACCATCCTGAATCTCGGTTGATAGGCGGAATCACCTTCGAGGCGGCCAAAGAACTTGGCATCACCGATGGCACATATCCCCTGGCGATTCCGACCAGGGAACAGGTGGCCGTGATGGTGAAGAGGGGAATGAAGAGTCGGAAGTGATAAAAAGAGGCGGGCGCTGCAGAGATGCGGCGTCCGCTTTTGCTGTAGGCACAAATTTCATGTGAAATCGCGTGTGAAAATGTGTGAAAATAAAGCGCAAAATGCTTGCTTAATATCGACAACAACTTGCTATTTTAACAAGACCCAAAAACCTTGTAACCCTTGCAAATACAAGAAAAATCCCTAGAACCGTTGAGGCTCTAGGGATTCCTTTTTTGGCAGCGGGTGAAGGATTCGAACCCTCACATACAGAGTCAGAGTCTGCTGTGCTACCATTACACAAACCCGCTATTTCGATGCCGTTCGTATCGAACATTGACTATTATAGCGAAACGCGGGAAAATGTCAATACCCTTTTTTAATTTTTTTGAAAAACTTTCAGGTGTCGATATAGGCCGCCGCGGCATAGCCCACCAGTCCCTCATAGTGGACGGTATACCAGCCTTGCCACTCGCCGTAAACCGTGACCTTTGCTCCGTTTGGCATATTGGCAAGGACACGGGCAGAGCTTTCCGGCCGCTC
>JAFOCY010000170.1 GCA_017380995.1 Oscillibacter sp.
CTGGTGCGGATCTCCTCATCCAGCTTCTCCATCACGCCGGGAAGGCTTCGCTTGGAAAGGGGACCGCCCCCCTCTGCGCAGACAGAGAACAGAGCGATATGGGTGGCGATGCCGGTACGGGACATGGAGCGGGCAACGCTGCGGCACAGCACGATGAAAAAGTCGTATTCGCACATCAGTGCGCCGGGAAGGTCAGCGGGCTCCCGCAGCTGCTCCACCACGGTCTCGATATTCACGGCATAGGGACTGGCGGAGCGGGTGGCCTCCCGATACAGTGCCCGGAGGTCTTCCGGCGGGATGACGCCGAAGGTGGAGAGCAGACGGTCACTGAAGGTTTGGTATACGTCTGCCGCGCCTTCCGCGTCCCCCAGCTCCAAAAGAGCCTGCATCCAATAGCGGTGGATAGACGCGTCATGGGGGGCCACCGCCGAAGCAGCCCGGCACAGGTCCGCAGCTTCCCCGGAGCGTCCCCGCTCCATCAGCAGGGGGAGCGTCTTTCCCAGCACCTGAAGGTAAAGGGCGTGGTAATGGGCGCAAATGGGAGCCACCCAGGGATCATCGGACATTTTGGCAAGGAAATCTCCCCGGTAAAGGGAGAGGGCCTGCAAATAGATCTGGAGCTGAGCGGCCTCATCGTCGGCCTGAGCGCTGCAAAGACGCTCGAAATCGTCGATATCCAGGGTGATGGGGGCATCGCTGTTCCAGCGGTAGCCGCCCTCGCCCCGGAGGATCAGGTCATGGCCGGCGGAGGGCCAGAGACTGTTTAAGGAAGAGCGGACCCGGTGGAAGGTGGTCTTCAGGGCGCCGCCGGAATTGCTGCGGTCGGCCCCGTCCCATAAAAGGTCCGTCAACTCCTCGTGGGATATGGTGCGGCAGCGGTTGTGGATCAAAAAGGCCAGCAGCAGCCAAAGTTTTCGGGAGCGGTTGTCCCGGTCAGAGATTTTTTGTGTCTGGGTGGAGAGAGAAAACTCACCCAGCATCTGGATGGTAATGTGCTCCAACAGCGGCACCTCCGGAGGAAAAGTTTGTCAATTTAGAAAATATCATGTTTTTTTGAATTATGCAAGAAAAAACTTCTTTTGAAACCCTCTTCCGTTTTGGAGAAAAGTGTGGTATGCTGACAGAATAAGACAGGAACTGCAGTTCTCCTGCAGCCTTGGGCTACATTTTTGGATCGGAGTCGCATTATGAAGGAAAGAGAACTGACCCATCTTGAGATCTCGGACCTGTGCAGGGAGCTTTCGCTGCTGCTGCACGCAGGCGTGGGCCTGGGAGATGGTTTGGCGCTTTTGAGCGAAGAAGAAAAGGAGGGGCGCAATAAGACCCTTCTGGAGAATATGACCCGCAGCGTGGAAGAGGGCGGGATGCTCTCGGCAGCCTTTGAAGAGTCGGGCTGTTTTCCCGTGTATGTGACGGGTTTGATCGAGGTAGGCGAGCGGGTGGGCCGCACGGAGGAGGTTCTTTCCTCCCTGGCCCGGTATTATGAGCGGCGGGATGCCATGGACCGCCGGGTGCGCAGCGCATTGACCTACCCTGCCATTTTGCTGATGCTGATGCTGGTGGTGATCCTGGTGCTGCTGACCAAGGTGCTGCCCGTATTTGATGAGGTTTACGCCTCCCTTGGCGGCCATCTCAGCGGCGTGGCCGGCGGCCTTTTGCTGCTGGGCCGGGGACTGGACGCGGCCATGCCTCTCCTTTGCGCGGTGCTGGGTGCCGGGGCGGTTCTGGTGGCCCTCTTTTCCCTGCATGATGGGTTCCGGACTAAGCTCCTCTCCATTTGGAGAAAGAAGCGGGGAGACAAGGGCGTTTCCCGGAAACTCAACGACGCCCGGTTTGCCCAGGCTCTGGCCATGGGGCTTTCCAGCGGACTGCCTTTGGAAGAGGCTGTGGATATGTCGGCCGCCCTTTTGAAGGATGTGCCGGAAGCGGCGGCACGCTGCAAGACCTGCCGGGAGCTTCTGGAAGAAGGAGAGAGCCTTTCCAAGGCCCTGGGAGAGACGGGACTGCTGCCCGCGGCCTCCTGCCGGCTGTTGACCCTGGGTATCCGGGGCGGCTCCGGAGACGAGGTGATGGAGGACATCGCCCGGCGGCTTTCCGAGGAGGCCCAGCTGGCCCTGGAGGATCAGGTCAGCAAGGTGGAGCCGGCTTTGGTGCTGGTGACATCGGTGCTGGTGGGTGCCATCCTGCTTTCCGTGATGCTGCCGCTGATGAACATCATGACGGCCATTGGGTAAGAGACTATGAAAAGAAGAAAAGCAATGCCGGCCCTGGCAGGGATCCTGTTCCCGGCGGTGGCTGCGGCGGTGGTGCTGTGCTTTATGACCGGCCTTTCCAACCTGACGGCGGGAAGGACGGAGGAGGACAAGGCCCAGCTGGAGCAGGCGCTGCGGCGCTCGGCGGTGGCCTGCTATGCCGCCGAGGGTATCTATCCGCCGGATCTTGCGTATTTGAAAGAGCATTACGGTCTTCAGATTGATGAAGAGCAGTATACCGTCATCTATGAGGTCTTTGCCTCCAACCTGATGCCGGATATCACGATATTGGAAAACGAGACATGAAGCAGCAAGGAAAAAAACTGAATGTGAGCGGGCTTTTGACGCTGCTGCTCTTTGCCGTTTTCGGGGTGTGCATCCTCTCGGTGCTCCTCACCGGAGCGGATGCCTACCGGCGTCTGCGGGAGCGGGACCAGTCCAGCTACAGCCGGCGTACCGCGGCGCAGTACATTGCCACCAAGGTCCGTCAGGCTGACGGTATGGGGAAAGTCTATGCCGCCTCCTTTGATGGAGTCCGGGGAGAGGGAGACACCCTCTTTTTGGAAGAAGAGATCGACGGAACGGTGTACTGCACCCGCATTTACTGCCATGAGGGCTATATCCGGGAGCTGTTTGCCGAGGTCCAGGGAGAATTTTCCCCCGAAGACGGGGAGAAGATCCTGGAGGCGGAGGAAGCGCGGTTTGCGCTGCAGGACGGCCTTTTGACCGTGGAGCTCTCCCTGGCGGAGGGGGAAAGGGAGGAACTTTCCTTGTTCCTTCGCAGCGGGGAGGTGGCGTCATGAAAAGCAAAGCGCCCCTTGTTCTGATGGAACAGCTGGTGATGGTGCTGGTGTTTGCCTTGTCCGCGGCAGTTTGCCTGCAGGTGTTTGCCCTCAGCGGCGGCCTTTCCCGGACCTGTGAGGCCCGGGACCGGGCAGCGGTCATAGCCCAGAACGCGGCGGAGGCCCTGAAGGCCTGCGGCGGCGACTATGGCGAAGCCGCCCAGCGTCTGGGAGGACGCTGGGACGGGCAGACCTGGACCGTGGGATACGATGCCAACTGGGACCGGACGGAAGGAGAAGCAGTCTACTGCCTGTCCATAATGCCGGGTGAAAGCGGCCAGAAGCTTTTGGGGATGGCGGAGATCGCCGTATATGACGGGGATGAGGGGGAATTATTTTCCCTTTACACAGCCTGGCAGGAGGTGGAGTGAGTATGCGTACACGGGAAAGTGTTTCTCCTCCTGTCGTGGGCGGAAGCTCCCTGTTGGTGATTTTTGCGGTGCTGTGCCTGACGGTGTTTGCCCTGCTGGGATTGAGCACGGTGCAGGCAGACCGACGGCTCTCCGACGCTTCGGCAGAGGCTGTCCGGGCCTATTACGCGGCGGATGTCCAGGCGGAAAAGATCCTGGCCCAGCTGCGTGAGGGGCAGGTGCCCCAGGGCGTTGCCGTCAACGGTGCGTTTTATGCCTATGTATGCCCCATCTCGGATACCCAGGAACTGCAGGTGCAGCTGCGCTGCAGCGGCGGGATCTGGGAAGTTCTGGAGTGGAAGGCGGTGTCCACCGCCTCCTGGGAGACGGATGATACCATAACCGTTTGGGACGGAGATCCCATATTCTGAAAGGACGGAGGAGTTCCATGGCGGAATTGATGGAATATTTGCAGCGGGCGGTGGCAGACCAGGCCTCCGACCTCTTTATTGTAGCCGGCGGCCCGGTCAGCGAAAAGCTGGAGGGGCGGCTTTGCCCCATCGGGGAAGGCCGCTTACTGCCCCCGGATACCCAGAAGCTGATCTCTGAGATCTACGAGATGGCCAAGCGTCCCATGGACCACTATATGGCAACGGGAGACGATGACTTCTCTGTGGCGGTGCCGGGGCTTGCCCGCTTCCGCGTAAACGCCTACCGCCAGCGCGGTTCCATGGCGGCGGTGGTGCGAGTGGTGTCCTTTGATATCCCGGACTGGCAGAAGATCAACATTCCGGAGCAGGTGATGGCCCTTGCGGACACCAACCACGGCATGATCCTGGTGACAGGCACCGCCGGCAGCGGAAAGTCCACCACCCAGGCCTGCATCATCGACCGAATCAACCACACCCGGGACTGCCACATCATCACTCTGGAGGACCCCATCGAGTTTCTCCACCGCAACCAGCGCTGCATCATCAGCCAGCGGGAGATCGCCATTGATACCGAGGACTATCTTTCTGCCCTGCGGGCCTGTTTGCGTCAGGCACCGGATGTGATCCTCCTGGGCGAGATGCGGGATGCGGAAACCATCCGCACCGCCATCACCGCGGCGGAAACGGGACATACCCTCATCGCAACCCTCCATACCAAGGGCGCAGTCAACGCTATCGACCGCATTGTGGATAGCTTCTCCACCTCTCATCAGGCCCAGATCCGGGTGATGCTCTCGTCGGTCCTTCAGACGGTGGTCTCCCAGCAGATGCTGCCCGATAAATGGGGTGGGATGGTGCCGGCCTTTGAGATCATGCACATGAACAGCGCCATCCGCGGTCTGATCCGGGACAACAAGAACCATCAGATCGATAACGCCATCGCCGCCGGAAAGGCGGAGGGGATGATCTCCATGGACCAGTCCATCCTGGGGCTTTACCGCGCCGGTATCATTACCAGGGAAACTGCCCTGGACTATGCCGACCATCCTGACCAGCTGCGCCGTCAGCTGGGCTGAATCGTGAAAAACGCCACCGCCGGGATTCGGCGGTGGCGTTTTTATGCGTTGGGGTCAGTGTTCCAGCTGGTCCTGGGCCCGCTTTTTCAGTAGGAATAGGGAGAGGATCTCGGAAAGTACGGTGAGAAGGTCGATCTTGTCCTGGGTCCAGACCTGGTTGGTGGTGCACTCGTCAAAGCCCACGTAGCCCCGGAAGGCACCGCCATCCCGTATGGCGCACTGCAGCGTGGATTTGACGCCCTGAGAGGCCAGAAGATCATAGTGAGCCCTGGGAAGGATGGTGATATCAGGACAGTAGAATACGCCCCGGGCGTTGAACTGCTCCTCATAATCCGGGAAAAGGGGAGCGATTTTCTGGCGATTCTCCATCTCCGACCGGATGCCTTTTGCGCACCATTCAAAGGTGTTGCTGCAGGTTTTGCCGCCGGGATCGGTTTCAAAGATATAGGCCCGGCTGATGTGCATTTTCTGACCGATGAGCTCCAGCACAGAGTCAATGGCCTTTTCCGGCTCCGCGGAGTCATAAAGGCGGCGGAAAACATAGTGGACAAGTCCGCTGTTGTCTTCCATGCGGCGGGAGTCGGAGTCAATGGCGGTGCGGGCGGCGGAGACGGCCGCCGACTTGGGCAGGAAGTCATGGTCGGAGATATCGTAGAAGGCACAGCGGTTCTTGCCCTGGGCCTTGGCGCGGTAGAGCGCCTGGTCGGCGTGCTGGAACAGCTCCTCAAAGGAGATGCCGTGCTCCGGGGCAAGGGCCACGCCGATGGAGCAGGAGAGGCCGCAGTCACTCAGGCGGTCCTTGAAAAGGTTGCAGAAGGATTCCATCATGCCCGCGCAGCGGCGCTGGACCAGCTCGCGGCTGGGGATGTTGCTCATAAAGACCATGAACTCATCGCCGCCGATGCGGGCGATGATGTCATCAGAGCGGAAGAAACGGCGGATCTCCGCGGCGGTCTGGGTGATGACGGTGTCGCCGAAAAGGTGGCCGTGGTAATCATTGACCATCTTGAAGTTGTCCAGGTCGATGATGAGCAATGCGGCCTGATCCTCCGGCCGGCGGCCCAGAAGGCGGGCTTCCACCTGGTGGCGGGAGGTATTTTTATTGAGAAGTTTGGTCAGGGAATCCCGCTCGGCCTTGCTCTGCAGGGCCTGGGCAGCCCGTTTTTCCGCGTCAATATTGATGATCACACCTACGGCCTTGAAGGGCTTTCCGTCTGCGCCGTACTGAGCAGTAGCGCGGAGGCGGCACCAGAGGTATCGTCCGTCGGATTTGGCAATGCGCAGTTCCGCGTCCTGATAGTCGGCGCCGTTTTTCAGCGAATGCATCCGCTCAAGGAAGAGGGGGAGGTCATCGGGATGGAAGTGGGAGGAGGTGGCCACCCGGGAACTGAAATTGGCGCAAAGAGGCTCAAAGCCGAAGAGGGCCTGCCACTTGTTGGAGCAGATGACATGGTCCGAGACCATGTCCCACTCAAAGACGATGTCGTCCGTCTGGGCCATGATGATCTGGTGGCGCTCCAGGGACTGGTGCA
>JAFOCY010000171.1 GCA_017380995.1 Oscillibacter sp.
GGCGTTCTGCCTCCCGTTTCCATCCTGACCCCCGAGCAGACCCAGTACTACTTCCTGTCCGGCTTCACCTCCAAGCTGGCCGGCACCGAGCGCGGCATCACCGAGCCCACTCCCACCTTCTCCGCTTGCTTCGGCGCTGCTTTCCTGGAGCTGCACCCCACCAAGTACGGCGAAGAGCTGGTCAAGAAGATGGAAAAGTCCGGCGCCAAGGCTTACCTGGTCAACACCGGCTGGAACGGCACCGGCAAGCGTATCTCCATCAAGGATACCCGCGGCATCATCGACGCTATCCTGGATGGCTCCATCCTGAAGGCTGAGACCAAGAAGATCCCCTACTTCGACTTCGAGGTTCCCACCGCTCTGCCCGGCGTTGACACCAACATCCTGGATCCCAGAAACACCTACGCAGACGCTGCTGAGTGGGATGCAAAGGCTCAGGATCTGGCTGGCCGCTTCATCAAGAACTTCACCAAGTACACCGGCAACGAAGAGGGCAAGGCTCTGGTCGCTGCAGGTCCCCAGCTGTAATTCTTGATTGAATTGAATTTGTAAGAAAGCACCTGGCTTCGGCCAGGTGCTTTTTTGCCCATTTACACCGATTTTAATGAAACCGGAAACGAAGATTTCGGGACGGGGAACCCGTCCCCTACAGATTGTTTTCCACATGTATACACGCACCTGTGGAGAAAAAACGAAAATATTTTACACAACTTCATATTTGCTTAATAAAATCTAGCTTTATTCGTTAATAATTTATCGGTATAATAAGGCCATAAAGATCAAGACAAACAGCCGCCCTAATATCGGAACGGGCGTTTATATAATATAGATTTTTTCCTCTTTTTCATTTTTCCTCTCCTCTTTTCTTGTTGCAGAGACCGCGGCCATGAGCCGCGGTTTTTGCATTTATCCTATTTTGTCATAAAAAATCACCTCTTGGGCAAACTTGTCCTATCGAGGTGATTTTTTTTGATTTTATCCTATCTGCGTACCGCCTTACTGTATCTGGTACTGGTGCTGTCCATCCGGCTCATGGGGAAGCGGCAGATCGGTCAGATGGAGGCTTCGGAGTTTGTGGTGACCATGCTGGTGGCCAATCTGGCGTCGATCCCGATGCAGGATGGGGCGATCCCCTTATATTCCGGTCTGGTTCCCATTCTGACGGTGCTGGGGCTGGAACTGACGCTGTCCGGTGGAATCATGCGCAGCGTATTTCTGCGGCGGCTGTTCTGTGGAAAACCGGTGATCCTCATTGACAACGGGAAAATCCTTCAGGACAATTTGGCAAAGACCCGGGTGACGCTGGATGAGCTGATGAGCCATCTGCGGCAGAAGGATGTGATGGATGTGGCCCAGGTGCAGTTTGCCATTCTGGAGACCGACGGAAATCTGTCCGTATTTCCCTACCCTGCCCACCGGCCTGCCAGTGCGGAGGATGCGGGAATCCATCCCAAGGACCAGCATCTGCCGGTGTGCATCATTGAGGACGGCTTCCTGTCCCGGGAGAATCTGCAGAAGGCCGGGAAGGATGAACGATGGCTCCGGCGGATCCTCCGGGAAAAGGGAACTTCCCAGCAGGAGACTTTTTTGATGACGGTGGATGAAACGGATCAGATCTACTGGCTGGGGAAGGAGGAGGCAACATGAAGCGCTGTTATTTGGGGACGGGATTTTTGGCAGTGCTGCTGATTCTGAGCCTGCTGGTGACCAGAGGTATGGATACGCGGACAGCACCTGTTGCCAACACGCTGACAGCGGCTGCTAACAATGCCATGGCCCAAAACTGGGACGCGGCGGAGAAGCTGACGGAAACGGCCTTTTCCCAATGGCAGGAAAGCCGCCCTTTTACGTCTGCATTTGCGGACCATTCTCCCCTGGAGGATGTGGAGGATGACTTTGCCCAGCTGAAAATATATCTGCGGGCAAAGGACAAAACCTCTTTTGCCGGTACCGCTGCACAGCTGGCAAAAAAGATTGAAGCCGTGGGAGAAGCCCATGCATTGCATTGGCAGAATATATTGTAATCGTAGGGGAAGGGGCTCCCCTCCCGATTCCTGCTCTGTAAAAATGAAAGTTGCGGGACGGGAAACCCGTCCCCTACAGGGTTACGCGGTACCGTTGGCCAATGCGATGATGGCATCTGCCAGTTTTTCGGCGGCGTTGATGGCCTGGGAGTGGGTATTTCCGGCGGCACCTATTTCGATGAGGACGGCGCCGGTGTTTAAGTCCTGGTTGAACCGGCTGGGCCGCAGCTGCAATGGGCGCATGATACCGGGGGTGGCTTCTTCCAGTAGGGTGTGGAGCTTTAATGCCAGGGACAGATTTTCTTTCCAGTTTTCAAAATTGGTGCCCATCACAAGCATCATCTGGGCGGTTTTTCCGTCCTCCGCCAGGGATCCTAACTGGCGTCCGTAGGCTTCCACCGCATCCCGGTGGAGGTCCAGTACCAGACGGACGGTGGGGTATTGCTGCAGGAGTTCTTCCATAGTTTGCCGGGTACGGGTATAGGAACCGTTGTAGGAAGGATGGTCATGGAGCTGTCGGTCGTGGATCACGGTGATGCCGTTTTCCTCCAGGATCTCCCCTACCCGGCTGCCGATGGAGAGCATATTGTAGTTTTCGTCTAATGTCCGCCAGGAGGCGCTTTCCACATAGTTTTCTCCCGCCTGTGTATAACTTTCCGTGGTGTGGGTGTGCAGGATCAGTACGGTGGGGCCATCCTCTTTCAGATCCCATTGGAGGGGCTGTTCCAGAAGGATCTGCAATTCCGGCTTTTTGTTGCTGGTATTATAAATTTCGGGAATCGCCCGCTCGGAAAAGCAGGGTAAAGGGGCTTCCGTAGGCTGAGGGATCGCAGGCGGGGGAGATTCCACGAAGGCTGGGGAAAAAGTGTCCAAAGACGGAGAAAACCGGACGTTACGTCCGGTTTCTAAATATGTAAGGAAAGCTAGGGTATTCGGTTGTAGAAGGAATTGGAAGAGCTTTTCCGGCACCCCTGCGGCAAACAGCCGCATCACCAGGGCGCAGAGAATCGCAGTAAGGCCTACCCGAAGGGCGCGATTTTCCAAATACCTTCCTCCTTTGTGAAAGACAGGGCTTGTAGGGGAGGGGCATTGCCCCTCCCGTAACGATGGTGTCGCAGATAGGATATGCAGATGCAGGGTGTTGGAATATATGTCCTTATGTTTCTGCGTATGATGCGGTTACATTGCGGGAGAGGCAATGCCCCTCCCCTACAGAGTAGTTTCTGTTCTGGGCTTCCACTTAGGCCGGGAGCGGAGTTCCACTCTCAGCTTCTGGAAGAAATCGGAAAGAAGCTGAGCGCATTCGGCTTCCCGGATGCCGCATTCCACCTGAGGGTGGTGGTTGAATTCCATAGAGAACATACTGCACACGGAGCGCACCGCGCCGCATTTGGCATCCGATGCTCCGTAAATCACTTTGGGGATCCGGGCGTTGATGATGGCGCCGGCGCACATGGGGCAGGGTTCCAGCGTCACATATAAGGTACATTCCCACAGCCGCCATCCTCCCAGATTCCGGCAGGCATCGGCAATGGCTTCCACTTCAGCATGGGCCAGGGCGGATTTTCCCTTTTCCCGGCGGTTGCGGCCTCGGCCAACAATTTCTCCCTTGCGTACGATGACACAACCTACCGGCACTTCCCCATCGTCAAAGGCTTCCTTGGCCAGAATCAGAGCCTCGTCCATAAATACTTCATGTTCCATACGATCCTCTCCTTTGTGTTCATCATACCCTATGGAAAGGAAAATGTAAATGAAATAATTGGATTTACGGGCGGGACGGGAAACCCGTCCCCTACATGGGTGGTATCCGTATTCTATCAGACCCGGCGGGAAAATTCTGTCTAACATCGTCCGCAGGACGTGGGGGATTTTTTCTGGTATCCTTTCCGTAAGAACTTTTGGAAAGGATGATATGGTATGATCGAACCAGTATTGTTTATTGACGAGCAGGCAGCCATTGCCCAGTTTTTCTGCGAAAATTGCGGGGGTTGCTGCTATGCTCCCGGCTTTTCCTGCCTGCGGTGTGAGAGGGGGCTGAAATATGACGCTGAACGAATTAAGCCGCTGCTATGAGGAATCGGCGGTACCTCTGCGCCGGAGATTGCGGCAGCTGCGGTTTCAGCTGGCGGAAGCGTCAGACCCGGAGGAGATTTTTCATCTGAAGCGCCGCATCCAGGAACTGACGCCTATACTGACCCAGATGAACGAGCTGGCGGAACTGACGGCCCACTACTACGACAGGGGGTACTGGCGCAGTGAAAAATATACTGTCTGAAAGCGGTCCTGGCCCCTGGCTGCCCCGGGAGGTCCAGCTGCAGCGGATGAAAAACGTGATTCGGGAAGAGCTGACGGAAAACCAGCGCTGTATGCTGAACCAGTACTATTTTGAAAAGAAAACCATGACCCAGATTGCCCGGGAACGGGGCGTCCATGTCAGCACTGTTTCCCGGACCATCCAGCGGGCGGAGAGAAGGCTGAGGAAGTTTTTGCGGTATTAAAGAATCTTTTGTAGGGGACGTGTTCCCCGTCCCGCGACCGTTGATTTTTACTGTGCAATTGACGTGCATTTCGGGAGGGGCAATGCCCTCCCCTACAGAAGAATCTTTACTTTTCTTTATAAATCTGCTATCCTATATAGTTAGAAAGGTGGGTGACACTGTGAAAACCCGGAAATTGACGACTTTATCTTTATTATGCGCCATTGCGCTGACCATTTTCATGGTGGAAGCCCAGATCCCTGCCCTGGTACCCATTCCGGGCATCAAGCTGGGACTTGCCAATATTGTGACGGTTTTTGTGGTATTTGCCATCGGTGCAAAGGAAGCGGTGCTGGTTCTGGCGGTGCGGATCTTCCTGGGTGCGGTGTTTGCCGGTAATTTCAGCACCATTTTCTATTCTGCCGGCGGCGGCGCCGTAGCGATTCTACTGACGATTTTGCTGAAAAAGGTGTTGACCAAGAAGCAATTGTGGGTGGCGGGTACCCTGGGTGCCATTGGCCACTCTGTGGGTCAGATGGCGGTAGCGGTGGCAATTACCGCAACGCCGGGTCTGGCGCTTTATCTGCCTGTGATGATCGGTATCAGCATCATCACGGGTTCCTTCACCGGGCTGTGCGCCCAATTTCTTGTGAACCGGGGGTCCCTATGGAAAATTACTTCGCAATGAATTTAACAAAGCAGGAGATCGACGCCATCTCCAATCTGGGCCTGGCCCATATGGGAGACTGTGTCTTTGAGATCCTGTGCCGGGGCTACCTCTGTGCCCAGGGCGGAAAAAATGTGGGCAATCTCCACCGGGACACGATCAACATGGTGAAGGCTTCCTCCCAGGCAAAGTTTGTGGACAAGCTGCTGCCGATGCTGACCGAGGAAGAACTGGCCTACTACCGCCGGGGCAAAAATGCCCATGTTCATGCGGTCCCTAAGTCTGCTACCCCTGCCGAGTACGCCAAGGCCACCGGCCTGGAAGCCCTGTTCGGCGCGCTGTATCTGGCAGGTAAGACGGAACGGCTGAATGAATTGTTCAAAGCTGTGATGGAAGAATAAGGATCATCCGTAGGGCGGGGTCAGAAAACCGCCGATGCACCAAAATACTGTAGGCAGATATTTTGATGCGGATGGGAAAATAACAGCAAAAAACCGGCAGCACAGTATTGTAAGCTGGTCGGCGGTTTTCTGACCCCGCCCTACATTTATTATTTGGAGAAAATACAATGGCCTTTGATGCGTTTTTTTTATCGGCGGTATTGGATGAGATTCGGGAAAGGTGTATGAACGCCCGGGTGGAGAAGATCCATCAGCCCAGCCGGGATACTTTGATTTTACATCTGCGCTGCCGGGAGGGCCGGGAAAAGCTGCTGTTTGCTGCCAATCCCACCGCACCCCGGCTGCATTTGACCAGCGCAAATCCGGAGAATCCGGCGGAGCCCCCTATGTTCTGTATGCTGCTGCGCAAGCATCTGATGGGTGCGCGAATTGCAGACATTACCCAGATCCCCATGGAGCGGTGCGCGGTGTTTACCTTTGACTGCACCGATGAAATGGGCTTCCCTGTCCAGAAACGGCTGGTGGCGGAACTGATGGGCAGAACCTGCAATCTGTATCTGCTGAACCCGGAGGGACGGATTCTGGACTGCCTGCGGCGTATCGGCCTGGACGAAAGCGCCAAGCGGGCGGCATTGCCGGGCCTTATGTACCAGGAACCGGAGAAGATTACCAAGTACAACCCCCTTGGCTCCCTCTTTGAGGGAGCTGGCACGGCGACAGCCGTGACTGAGGGAGTGTCCTTCCTTTGCGGTGACACTCCCCCCGCCCCTGCGGGGCACCCCCCTCAGAGAGGGGGGCAAGGCTTCGCTGATTTGTTGAAGCAGCCTGGAGCGGATGTCATTGCGGACCGGCTGATGGATACCTTTGGCGGTCTTTCTCCTCTGGTTTGCCGGGAGGCGGCGCTGTTCGCCGCAGGAAGCACTGATGCCCGGATCGATCTGCGGTGTGCGGACACTGTGGGGGAAAAGCTGGAGCTTTTCTTCCGGGAGCATCTGAAGCATCCCAAGCCCTACTACTATGCCCTCCCCGACGGTACCCCCAAGCAATTTGCTTTCTGCCCCATCCGGCAGTATGGGGAATATAAAGAGGCGGAGTCTTTTGGGGCTTTGCTGGATATGTACTATACCGTCCGGGACCGCAAAGACGCCATGCGGCAGAAGAGCCAGGCGGTGCGGAAAACCGTGCAGAACCTCTGCACCCGTCTGACCAGGAAAATCGCCATCCAGGAAAAGGAACTGGAAGCCACTTACGACCGGGAGCGGCTGCGGCAGCTGGGCGATATCGTTACTGCCAATATCCATAAGATCGTGAAGGGCCAGACCCTGGTGCAATGTGAGGACTTTTACGATGAAGAGATGAAGGTCATCGACATTCCCATCTCCCCCATCCTGTCCCCCCAGCAGAACGCGGCGAAATTCTACAAGGATTATGCCCGCATGAAGAACGCGGAAAAGGAGCTGACCCGTCAGCTGGAGCTGGGCGAGCAGGAACTGCATTACCTCAAGAGCGTTCTGGAAGAGCTGAACCGGGCCCAGACCGATGCGGAACTGGA
>JAFOCY010000172.1 GCA_017380995.1 Oscillibacter sp.
CGCTCTTGCGCAGCACCGCGTGCTGGGCAACGCAGGCAGGCTCCATCATGGCCAGAGCCTCGTAGGAGATATCGGGATTCTTGGACTCCACGAAATGCCACTTACTGGGGACCAGGCAATACTGGGCGAAGCCGCCATCCCGGCGGGAACCCATGTAATCATAGTCCTCACACATGGCATAATGGCCGGAAAGGCAGCTATCACACTTGCGGCAGGGAATCAGAGGGAAAAACGCGCCTCTGCGGCCCACCAGGCCGGGGTCCGCATCCTCGCCCACCGCCACGATCTGACCGGAAAACTCATGGCCGATGGCCATGGGATAGTGCTGATTGCTGGTGCCGTGCTCATAAATGCGGGGCAGATCAGACCCGCACACGCCGCAGGCACCGATCTTTACCAGCAGCTGCTCACCCTGAGGTACAGGCACGGGAACTTCATCCACCTGAAACTGACCGATCTGATGCAGCCGGGCTGCTTTCATCATCTCACTCATGGGTTTCCTCCTCTTCCCGGCCAACGATAGCATTCATGGCCGCAAGATTTTCTTCCATAGGAGCCTTGACAGAAAAGACACTGGAGCTGCCGCCCACAAAGATGTTGGCCCCTGCTGCACGCATCTTCTTGGCGTTTTCAAAGCTGACATTGCCGTCCACTTCAATATCAATGTTGGAATAGCCCTTGGCATCCAGATACTCCCGGGTCGCACTGATCTTCTCCAGCGCGCCGGGGACCATGGCCTGGCCTGCAAAGCCGGGATTCACGGTCATAAGCAGCACGCCGTCGAGGCTGTCCAGAATATGCTCCAGTACACAAATGGGGGTCGCGGGATTCAACGCCACCATGGCCTTGGCTCCCTTGGCGCGGATAGCCGCCAGAACACGCTGGATGTGGGGAGTGGACTCCCAGTGGACGGAGACATACTCGCCGGGTTGGATGTTGAAATAATCCAGCTTCAGGTCCGGCCGAGTGATCATCAGGTGGATATCCAGAGGGATAGAGGTCATCTTTCTCATCTGGGCGCAAAAATCCGTGCCCAGGGCAAAATTCGGGACAAACTCTCCGTCCATAATGTCGATATGCAGGTATTCCACGCCAAAACGCTCAAAACGCTCCAGCGTCTCAGACATCTGCGCAAACTGCACACACATCATGGAGGGAGCCAGGGAACCATGTTTCATGTCGTTCACCCTTTCTCTCAAGTTACCTTTATATTACACTGACGGTTTTGCGCCGTCAATCGGCCTTTCCGAGTTGACACCGATTTTGGAACAGCGTTAATTAAGTCGCCAAAATTCAACCAAAAACGAGCACATCTGAGCAGCGAAAACGTTTTTGCTCAAATGTGCTCGTTTGCTTATTCGTAGATCAGCCGGTCTCCCAATATCTCCGCGTAATGGGCGTTGGCGGGAGGGGCGTCGGTGATGACGTAATCAATATCCTTCAGGGAGAAGGAGGTAAAGAAGAAGTGCTTATTGAACTTGGTGCTGTCACACAGGAGGATATGCTGCTTGGAATTTCGATAGAAGGCCCGCTTCACCGCCACGTTCTCATCGCTCAGCTCCGTAGCTCCCTGCTCCACAGATAATCCCGCACAGGAGAAGAAAAAGATATCCGCATGCATCTGGGAGATATTCTCCTGGGTGAGATTCCCCGTAAACTCATCATAGGGAGAGCGGAGGAACCCGCCGCAGGAAAAAATGGAGAGATTGCTGCTGCTTTGAAGGTTGGAGAGAATGCCCAGACCATTGGTGGCAATGGACACATCCAGATAATCCAGAAGCTTTGGGGCAAAGACTGCCGCGGTGGAACTGGAGTCAAAAAAGTAGGTGCTGGAGGAGGAGAGAAAGCGGGACGCAAGCGTTGCGATCTTCTGCTTTTCCGCCAGCTGCTGGGTGCGGCGCAGGCTTGCAGGCGTGTCGAAGGTGGAACCGGTGGTCAGGACCGCGCCGCCGTGGACCCGACGGAGAAAGCCCATGGACTCCAGCTCCGAGAGATCCCGCCGGATGGTGCTGGGACTGGTGTAGAGGTCTCTTGCCAGGTCCTGGACGGAGGCGGAATGATGGGTCTCCAGATATTTCACGATCTGGGAATGACGGGCATCGGACAGCATACTGCCACTTCCTCTCTTGACTGATTTTGGAATTTTTTGCTCAAATTGCTTGAACGGAGTGTAGCACATTCCAAAAACATTGTCAATCTCCCGCGGACGGTTGACGGAAAAGGCGGAAAAATGGTATATGTAATTTGTTGAAAATATATGATTTCCTGGAAGTGTGAAGGAAGTCGCCTGTTCGTAATTTTTGGAAAAACTTCAAAATCTTCCAAATTCTGCTTATCTGCTCTGCACCAGGATCGTCTCTCGCCTAGGCTTGGGATAGTGGTCCGGAGGAGCCTCATCGGCGATCAGGATATCTACATCCGCAATGGAACCAATGTTATACAGAGCAGACTTGCCAAACTTACTGGAGTCACAAAGAAATACGCTGGTTGCGACATTCTTCAAAAGAGCCGCGCGCAGCTCCGTCTCCTCCTCGGAGGTATCGGCGATTTTTCCCCGGTCGGTAACGCCATAGGAAGAAAAGAACATGATGTCAATATTGAAATTGGCCGCCGTCTCAATGGCCAGCGCACCGCCCACTGCAGAAGAACTGCCGATGACCTCTCCCCCCAGGCAATAAGTCCGGATCCCCAGGTTCTTCAAATATGCCGCTGTCACCAGGCTGTTGGTGATGATGGTCAGATCCTGTCGGCCCTTCAGATGCTCCGCAATGGCTCCGGCCGTGGTGGATGCATCAATAAAAATAACAGCGTTGCTGTGGATCAGCTGCAGCGCCGCCCGGGCCAAAGAGTTCTTTTCCCGGTAATGGGTGGTCTTTCGAAAGTCCACCGGCGACACGGCATCCTCCCTGGGAATACACATCGCTCCGCCGTGGGATCGGATGATCAGATCCCGGTTCACCAGCTCCGTCAGATCCCGGCGAATGGTGGGCATACTGACGCAAAGCAGCGCGCTGAGCTGTTCCACGGTGCAGAATTCTTTCTCTTCCAGGATGTTCAATAGCCTCTGTAGCCGTTCTTCTTTCAGCACATGATCGCCTCCGTGATCGATTGTGATTTTTTATCGTTTATTGCAAAGCAGGTTGACAAAAACGCGCAAAATTAGTATGATTTAGTATTATATAGATTCCACAAAAATGACCCTGCTTTTCTCTGGTAGTTTGAACATATCTTAACAAACCCCTTTGAGAAAGTCAACGCAGAGCAGGCAGACAGACACCAGGAGGCAATCATATGCGCATTGATGCGGAAGTTTATGGCGGCAAATGCGCCTGCGGCGGTGAACACCACATGGCCACCCGGCTGTGTGTCATCGAAGAAGACGCTCTGGCTTCCTTTGAAACCTACATGACCCAGGCGGGCGTCAGAGGAAAACGCTGCGCCGTCTATGATACCCATACCTATCAAGCCAAAAATCTTTGCCGTCCCGCTGCGGAGCAGGAGATCATTCTGGCCCCCGAAGGACTGCACGCAAACGAAGTTTCCACCGCTGAAGTTCTGGCCAAGCTGGAGCCGGATGTGGAGGTCCTGATTGCTGTAGGCGGCGGCACCATTCATGACATCGTGCGCTATTGCGCCAAAAACCGGGATCTTCTGTTTATCTCTGTCCCCACTGCCGCCAGCTGTGACGGCTTTTGTTCCACCGTAGCTGCTATGACTTGGGAAGGCTACAAAAATACCATGAATTGCGTGGCTCCGGAACTGGTGGTGGCGGACCTCTCTGTGATCAAAGAAGCCCCCCTGTATCTCACCAACAGCGGCGTTGGTGATATCATCGGCAAATATGTGGCCCTTGCAGACTGGCGTATTGCCCACGAAGTCACCGGAGAAACCGTCTGCGAGCGCATCTATTCCATTATGAAAGACGCTACTGATTGTGTCTGGGAAAATGCCCTGGGCGCTCTGGAGGGCAAGGTGGAGGCCTACGAAGCCGTGACCTACGGCCTTCTCATGAGTGGACTTGCCATGCAGATGATGGGTTCTTCCCGTCCTGCCAGCGGCGGCGAGCATCATATCTCTCACCTGATTGAAACGGAGCCTGTGGCCTTGGGCGTCCATTCCAACGCGCTCCATGGCGAAAAGGTGGGTGTTGGCACCATTTTGGCAAGCGCCGAGTATCACCGTCTTGCTGAGCGGAAGACCGTCGAGGTCCTCCCCTACTCCCCCATCGATCAGGAATGGCTTCGGGAGTTTTTCGGTGAGGAACTCTACCCTGTTGCCAAGCGAGAAAACGCAAAAGAGTGCCTTGCCTCCGTTACCCCGGAGGCCATTGAAGCAGCCTGGGACGAGATCCGCGAGATCATCACCCACATCCCGGCGCCTCAGGAGATCGAGCAGCTGCTGGTATCTCTGGGCGCCAAACATACGTTAAAGGATATCGGTGTGGAAGACGAAAAACAGGCCCTCATCCTGGATGCCTCCCCCCTGATCCGCAACCGCCTGACGCTGATGCGTATGAGACGTATGATTCGCCGTTGAGGTGCGTCATCGATCATATATTGAGAAGAGAAAGAAAACATCTCGGAAACGGAAGAAAGGATGAGAAGAACGTGAGTGACAACATTTCCATCAGACACGCTCTGAAAAAGTATGGTGACAATGTCATCATCCCCGATCTGAACCTGGAGATCAAGGAAGGCGAATTCTTTACCCTCCTGGGCCCCTCCGGCTGCGGCAAAACCACCCTTCTGCGCATGATCGCAGGCTTCAACTCCATTGAGGGCGGCGACTTCTACTTCAAGGACCGCCGTATCAATGACCTGGACCCCGCCAAGCGCAACATCGGCATGGTGTTCCAGAATTACGCCATCTTCCCCCACATGACCGTCCGCAAGAACGTGGAATTCGGTCTGAAGAACCGCAAGCTCCCCAAGGAAAAAATCGTCGAGCAGACGGATAAGTTCATGAAGCTCATGCACGTGGACGAGTATGCCGAGCGTCTGCCCGAGCGCCTGTCCGGCGGCCAGCAGCAGCGCGTGGCCCTGGCCCGCGCCCTTTGCATCGAGCCCGACGTTCTGCTCTTCGACGAGCCCCTCTCCAACCTGGACGCCAAGCTCCGCGTGGAGATGCGCACCGTCATCAAGCAGATCCAGCACAGTGTGGGCATTACCACCGTCTACGTCACCCACGACCAGGAGGAGGCCATGGCCGTCTCCGACCGCATCGCCGTCATGAACGCCGGCGTCATCCAGCACGTAGGCACTCCCAAGAATATCTATCAGCGTCCCGCCAACCTCTTCGTCTCCACCTTCATCGGCCGTTCCAACGTGCTGCGGGGTGAGAAGCTGGTGATTGAAAACGGCAAGACCTACTTTGTCACCAAGAGCGGCTATAAGGCCGAGATGACCAACGTCCTGCCCGAGTACCAGAAGGACCAGGAGGTCATCCTCTCCGTCCGTCCCGAGGAGTTCCTGCTGAGCAAGGATACCTCTGTTTACGGCATGACCGCCACTGTGGATGACTGTGTGTTCCTGGGTCTCAATACTCACTACTTTGTACATCTCGAGTCCGGCGAGGAAGTGGAGATCATTCAGGAGTCCTCCATTGACTCCATCATCGAGCCCGGCACCCAGATCAAGCTCACCATCAACACCGACAAGGTCAACATCTTCACTGCTGATACCGAGGTCAACATTCTCACCGGCGTCCAGAACGACTGCGCCAATTAAGGTGGGAGGTGCACCATGACAAAGAGCAAAAAGAAATTTGAGGTGTGGACCGTCGTCTCCCTGGTGCTGCTGGCTTCCTTCCTGCTGTTCCTGGTCTATCCCATGTTCGGCCTTTTGAAGCAGGCGGTCATCTCTCCGGAGGGCGAGTTCACCCTGTCCCAGTTCCAGAAATTCTTCAGCAAGTCCTACTACACGGATACCATCGTCAATAGCGTGAAGGTGACCCTTTGTGTCACCGCCATCTCGCTGCTGCTGGGTATCCCCATTGCGTACTTCTATTCCTTCTACCGCATCCGCGGCGCAAAGACGTTGTTCGTGCTCTCCATCCTCTGCTCCATGTCCGCGCCCTTCATCGGCGCCTACTCCTGGATCATGCTGTTGGGCCGCTCCGGTGCTATCACCCAGTTTCTTCTGAACTTTGGCATCGACATTGGAAGCATCTACGGCTTCAAGGGTATTTTGATCGTCCAGTCTCTGAAGTTCTTCCCCCTGGTGTTCATTTATATGAACGGCGCCTTCAAGAACATTGATAATACCCTGATGGAGGCCTCTGCCAACATGGGCTGCACCGGCGTCCGCCGCCTGATCAGCATCGTGCTGGCCCTCTCCATGCCCACCATCCTTGCCGCTGCCCTCATGGTCTTTATGCAGGCCTTCGCAGACTTCGGCACTCCCATGCTGCTGGGCGAGGGCTATCAGACCTTCCCCGTCCTGATCTACAACGAGTACCTGGGCGAAAACGGCGTTGACTACAACTTCGCCGCCGCTCTTGCCTGCATCGCCATCTTTGTGACGGCTATTGTCTTCATCTTCCAGAAGTGGGCCACCAGCCGCTACAAGTTCTCCATGAACGCCCTGCATCCCGTGGAGAAGAAGGAGTGCAAAGGCATCTCCGGTTTCCTGATGCACGCTTACTGCTACATCCTGGTGGCCGTTGCTTTCCTCCCCCAACTGTACATCATTTATCTCTCCTTCCGCAACTGCAAGGGCGCTATCTTCCACCCCGGCTTCTCCCTGGGCAACTACGAGACCGCCATGAAGAAGCTACTGGTCCGCTCCATCAAGAATACCGCTGTGATGGGTGTCCTGGCCCTGGTGATCATCATCGTCATCGCCGTGCTGATCGCCTACCTGGTGGTCCGCCGCTCCAGCACCCTGAACAACACCATTGATACCATCTCCATGCTGCCCTACATCATGCCCGGCGCTGTTATCGGCCTTGCGATGCTGCTGGCCTTCGGCAAGAAGCCCCTGGCCCTCACCGGCACCATGGCCATCATGGTCATCTCCTTTGTGATCCGAAGACTGCCCTACACCATCCGTTCGGCCACGGCCACGCTGATGCAGATCTCCCTGAGCATTGAGGAGGCCGCCATCTCTCTGGGCGCTTCCAAGCTCAAGACCTTTACCAAGATCACCGTTCCCATGATGGCAAACGGCATCTTCTCCGGCGCCATCCTCAGCTGGGTGGCCATCGTGACGGAGCTGAGCTCCTCCATCATCCTGTATAACAACAAGACCATTACCCTCACCATGTCCACCTATGTTGCCATCACCCGCGGCAACTACGGCCTGGCCGCAGCCTTCGCTGCCATCCTCACCGTGGTCACCACCGTGTCTCTCCTGCTGTACCTCTGGATCAGCAAAAGCGAGGATGTGAAGCTGTAACCCCACTTAATCACGGGAAACCGTATTAAGAAATAAATCTAAAAAGGAGAAAAACGATGAAAAGACTGTTTGCAACCCTCCTGGCCATGACCATGGCCCTGTCTCTGGCTGCCTGCGGTGCCAAGGAGGAAACTCCCGCCGCTCCCGCTGCATCCTCCGCCCCCGCCGCTGCTTCTTCTGCAGCCGAATCCGAGCCCGCTGAACTCAGCGGTGACCTGATCCTGTACTCCTCCTGCGCTGAGAGCGACCTGGACGCTGTCATCACTGCTTTCAATGAGAAGTATCCTGACATCTATGTTGAGGTCGTCAACGGCTCTGCCGGTGAGCTGACCACCCGTCTGGCCGGTGAGGCCGCCAACCCCGTGGCCGACGTTGTCTGGGGCGGCATGGCTGACTCCGATGGCGACCGCTACTCCGACATTTTCGAGGCTTGGGTCTCTGAGCACGATGCTGAGAATATGCCCGGCTACTCCACCAAGAACGGCCTGTACTCCATGGAGCACCTGTCCACCGTCGTCTTCTGCGTCAACGAGGAGCTGGAGGCTCAGCTGGGCCTGGAGATCGACTCCTATGAGGACCTGCTGGATCCCGCTCTGAAGGGCCAGATCCTGACCGCCGACCCCAACAGCTCTTCCTCTGCCTGGAACAACCTGAACAACATCATGGCTGTTTACGGTACTGATACCGATGAGGCTTGGGCCTACATTGAGAAGCTGATGCCCAACCTGGTCGTCGCCGGCTCCTCCTCTGCTTGCTTCAAGTCTGTCCAGCAGGGCGAGTATGTCGTTGGCCTGACCTACGAGGACGGCGCTGTTATCCTGCAGAAGGACGGCGCTACCAACATCCGCCTGCAGTACCCCGTTGAGGGCACCTCCGCTACCGCTTTCGGTACCGCTCTGGTCAAGAACGGCCCCAACCCTGAGAACGGCAAGGCTCTGGTGGACTTCCTCTGCTCTGCTGAGGGCCAGAACCGCATCTCCGAGCTGCAGGAAGGCACCATGCGCTGGACCAACTCCGGCTGGGTCGCTCCCGAGGGCGCTTGGCTGCAGCCCACCAGCGAGATCAAGTGGGTTGAGCGTGACGTCGAGTACATGACCGAGAACAAGGACGCCATCCTCGAGCACTGGAACGAGCTGTGGGCCCAGGTCATGGGCGGCTGATCAATCTGAAGATCACCCGAAACATACAAAAGTTCTAAAATACAAACCGCCCCCGGAAGTTTGGACTTCCGGGGGCGGTTTCATGTACCTGCTTATGCCATGAGGGGGTCGATGGCCTTGGCCAGAATGTCCTTCTGTGCCTGGGCTTCGGCCAGGTCCTTACCAAGGGTGGTATAGTAGATCTTCAGCTTGGGCTCCGTACCGGAGGGACGGGCCACCACGGTGGCGCCGCCTTCCAGGGCGAAGATCAGCACGTTGGAGGACGGCAGACCAGTCTCCTCGGGCTTGGTGTAGTCGGTGATGCCCACCACCTTGTAACCGGCGATCTCGGCAGGAGGCTCGTTTCTGAGCTTCTCCATAATGCCGGCCATCTTGTCCATACCGCTAAGACCGGGGAACTCATAGGAGTCGATCTTGTTGAGGTAGCGGCCGTACTTGGCGTAAATCTCCTCCAGGCGCTCCTTGATGGAGGAACCAATGGAGCGGTAATAAGCAGCCATCTCACAGATAAGCATGGAGCCGATGATGGCATCCTTATCGCGGACGTAGGGGCCAGCCAGGTAGCCGTAGCTCTCCTCGAAGGCGAAGATGAAGCGGTCCACTTCTCCGGCGGCCTCCAGAAGGGCGATCTGCTCGCCGATCCATTTGAAGCCGGTAAGGACGTTGCGCATCTCCACGCCGTAGTTCTTGGCAACGGCGTCGCCCAAAGGAGTAGAGACCAGGGACTTCACGGCCACGGGGCGCTCCGGCATGGTGCCGTTTTCAATGCGGCCCTGGCAGATGTAGTCCAGCAGCAGCACGCCTACTTCGTTGCCGGTGACCAGTTCATAGCTGCCATCGGGGCACTTAATAGCGATGCCCACCCGGTCGGCGTCGGGGTCGGTGGCCAGCATCAGATCCGCGCCGGACTCCTTGGCAAGCTCCAGGCCCAGCTTCAGCGCCTCGAAGATTTCAGGGTTGGGATAGGGGCAGGTGGGGAAATTACCGTCAGGATACTTCTGCTCGGGGACAATAGTGATGTCGTCGATGCCGATGTCATTCAAAACCCGCGTGACGGGCACCAGGCCGGAGCCGTTCAGGGGAGAATAGACCAGCTTGAGGCCCGCGGTCTTGCAGAGGCCGGGACGGACGGAGCGGGCCTTGATGGCGTCGTACAGGGCCTCCTTGCACTCCTCGCCCACATACTGGATGAGGCCCTTTTCCAGGCCCTCCTCAAAGGAAATGATCTTGGCGCCGTCCAGGATATCGGTCTTCTGGATCTCGGCGTAAACGATAGCGGCGGCGTCATCAGTCATCTGGCAGCCGTCGGGCCCGTAGGCCTTGTAGCCGTTGTACTTGGCGGGGTTATGGGAGGCGGTGACCATGATGCCGGCGTTGGCCTGATAGTAGCGGGTGGCGAAGCTCAACGCGGGAACGGGCATCAGGGCGTCATAAATGCGGACATTGATGCCATTGGCAGCCAGGACACAGGCGGCAGTCTTGGCAAACACATCGGAGTTGATGCGGCTGTCGTAAGAAATGGCAACAAGCTGGTTGCCGCCCTGGGTCTTCACCCAGTTGGCAAGGCCCTGGGTGGCCTGGCGGACCGTATAAATGTTCATGCGGTTGGAGCCTGCGCCCAGCACGCCGCGCAGTCCTGCGGTACCGAACTTCAGTGCCACAGCAAACCGCTCCTTGATCTCTTCTTCATTTCCTGCGATGGCTTCCAGCTCGGCCTTGAGGGCTGCATCCTCCAGGTCGGCATCAAGCCAGCGCTGATAGTCCTTCATATACATCGATCATTCACCATCCTAAATTTTTTCGTTCCTGCAGCAAAATACTGCACCTAACGATTCACGCTAATTATACTCTCTTCCCTTCCTCAAAGGAAGGGTTTTCCAGGTGGTAAAAAGCATTTTTCATATATTCCATATGACGAGAATCGGTTTTTTGCACATCATGCACAAAAAAGGACCGCTGCAAGCGGTCCTTTTTCTCAGGCTACCAGGAATTTGTATTTCTCTACGCTGTAAAGAGGAATCAGGGGCAAAAGGATGGGTACCGTCTTCACATAGGTCTGATACTCCGGGTCCTGACCATAGTTCTTATTCTGGCGGACTTCCAGGCGGCGCGCTCCGCTGAACATCACATACACAATACCGATGTATCCCAGAAGGACCATGACCCACTGGCCCACGCTGGAAAGGATATTCACTCCGGAAAGGAGCACACCGGTCCAGAAGATGACCTCTCCCAGGTAGTTGGGACAGCGGACGATGCGGAAAAGCCCCGTGTCACAAAAGCGTCTGGGATTTCTTTTCTTGGCCTGGTTCTTCTGCCAGTCAGAAGCGGACTCAAAAATGATGCCAAAAGCCATCACCGCGCAGCCCCCAAGACACCATCCATCGGTGCCGCTTCCGTTTACCAGACGGTAAAAGACCGGCAGGACCTGGAGACCGTAGAGTGCGGCGCAGGTGATCCAGATGGCGCACTTCACGCCAAAACCCATGGTACTTCCGTCCTTGATCTCTGTTTTCATTTTGGAATTATAAGCTGGTGCTTTTCAGCTCCCGGACGAGCAGGAAGCCGCCCAGACGGCAGCCGTAGACAAAAAAGAGGATGCAGGCAAGAATGGTGCCAATGCTCAGGCTCTCCCGGAACAAAAACAGCATCAAAAGGCCAATACCGGCAATGGAGAATCCGTAACCAAGGGAAATGAACCACACATATTTATAAAAACCGATGGAACTGATGACCATAGCCGCAGCAAACAGCAGCCAAATCGCAGTGGGAAATGTCATAGAATTCGTTCCTTTTTTCCAATTTTCTTCCTTAGGATAGCATTTTTGACCACTCCCGTCAACTAAAGAAAAAGGACCGCTTCTGAACTGCACCCCATTTGTTAGACAAGTATGGTATACTTGTACTAAGAAATGGGGTGTTTTTCTATGCCAAAGGGAGTACCGTATCCGGGGGAATTCAAACAGATGGTTGTAG
>JAFOCY010000173.1 GCA_017380995.1 Oscillibacter sp.
ATAGCATCATCATACCTGTGCAATGTGAGTTCTTTGCCCTTGAAGGTATTGCCAAACTGCTCAACACAATCAAGATTATCAAATCCAACCTCAATCCCACATTAGCCGGTCATGACGGCCTTGTTGGGGATGGTGTTGTAGCTCTGGCCGGCGTTCATGGTGCCAACGGTCAGGACCAGGGGGTTGAGGGGATTATTCACGCGGGAAACAAAGGTCTGCAGGTTCATGATGATGGAAGCGGCAGCCACCAGGGCGTCGCGGCCCAGATGGGGGTTGGTGCCATGGGCGGAAACACCGTTGACGGTGAGGGTGAAGCTGTCGCAGCAGGCCATGCGGCGGCCGGACTGGAAGTTGATGTAAGGAGACTCCAGGCCGCCCCAGATGTGCTGGCTCATGACAGCGTCCACGCCCTCCAGGACCTTGCCCTCTTCCATGTACCACACCACGCCGCAGGCAGTCTCTTCGGCGGGCTGGAAGAACAGGCGGATCTTACCGCCGGCGAGAGTGTCCTTGTTCTCCATCAGGATCTTGGCGGCGCCCAGGAGAGAGGCGATGTGACCGTCGTGGCCGCAGGCGTGCATCACGCCCTCGTTGACGCTGGCAAAGTCGTAGCCGGTCTTCTCGGTAACGGAAAGGGCGTCGATATCGGCGCGCAGCAAAATGGTCTTGCCGGGCTTGCCGGTATCGAGATCGGCGTAGCATCCGGGCTTATCGCCGAAGCGGACCACATCATAGCCCATCTTCTTCAGCTCTTGCTCGATCTTGTCGGTGGTCTTGAATTCCTGCCAGCTGAGCTCGGGATGCTGGTGGAACCATCTGCGCTGTTCGACAACGTAATCCTTGGCCGCCTCAGCGGCATTCTTGAAATTCATAGGCTTGTTCCTTTCTGCTCCATGGAGCGGCAAACGGGACGCCGGTGGCTGGGCCGCCGACGTCCCGCCGTCAAAGTGATGTGGGATGGATCTTATTCAGCGTTGAAATCCATTGCCGTCTGGACGTAGAGCATCGCACCGTTGATCAGGGCAGACTCGTCTACGCAGAAATGGCCGGAATGCTGGGGCCAGATGGCACCGCAGGCCTCGTTCTTAATACCAAGCAGAGCAATGGCGCCGGGGGCCTTCTGCATAAAGAAGGCGAAGTCCTCGCCGCCGCTGGTCTTCTCGCTCAGAACAGGGGCATCGGGGCCCATGATCTTGCGGGCAGCATTCTCGGCGATGGCAGAGATGTGGGCATCATTGATGGTGGGGACCACCAGCTTGATGTACTCCACCTCTGCCTGGGCGCGGTAGCTCTCGGCAGTGGTCTTGGCAACACGCTCAATGGCCTCCTCGAACTGAGCCTGAACGCCCAGATCGAAGCAGCGGGTGGTGCCTTCCAGGAAGCCGTACTCAGCCACCACGTTCCAGCGGCTGCCAGCGCCCATCTTACCCACGGTCAGCACGGCGGGCTGAGCGGGGTCGATCTCACGGGCGACGATGCTCTGGAGATTGTTCACCATGGCGCTGACGGTAACGGCAGCGTCGATGCCCTGGTGGGGAGCAGCGCCGTGGCTGCCCTTGCCCTGGACTTTGATGATGAACTGGTCAGCGGAAGCCATACGGGGGCCGGCTTCCACGGAGACCTTACCGGCCTCCACATCGGCCCAGACATGGATGCCAAAGCAGGCGTCCACGCCCTCCATCGCACCGTCCGCGATCATGGCTTTCGCGCCGGTGGCGATCTCTTCAGCAGGCTGATAAGCCAGCTTCACAGTACCGCACAGGTCCTCTTTCATATCCTTGAGGATCTGGGCGGCGGTGAGCATCATGGCAGTATGGCAGTCATGGCCGCAGGCGTGCATCACGCCGGGATTCTGGCTGGCATACTCTGCGCCAGTCTCCTCCTGAACGGCCAGTCCGTCCATATCGCCGCGGAGCAGGATGGTCTTGCCGGGCTTTGCGCCCTGAATGGTGGCCAGAACGCCGTTTCCGCCGCAGGGGCGCCAGGCAATGCCCATCTTGTCCAGCTCTTCCTTGACGCGCTTGCTGGTCTCCACTTCCTGGCCGCTGACCTCAGGGTGGGCGTGGAAGTGGCGGCGCATCTCAATGACATACTGCTCATACTGAGCAGCGATCGCTTTGATATCCAAGATGATTCTCCTTTACAGAGGGAATGGTGTGCTTACAGCATCTCGGCAAAAACACCGGCGATGATGACAGAGGTGATGGTAACGGTGGTGAAGCCGCCGACGATCATAGCGGGGAACATCTTGCTCATCAGGTACTCCTTCTCCTCGGGAGTCTCAGCCAGAGCAGTGCACACGGACTCGGTGATGATGGCGTTGGGGGGGAAGCCATAGAGAGCCGTCAGAGCGGTTGCCATAGACAGGCAGAAGGGCATCTTCATGATCTTTGCAGCAATGAAGACTACCAGAGCCATGCCGGCAACACCGATGACGATCAGGATGATCATGGGCATGATGATGCTGCCCAGCATCTCGGGGGTGCAGTCCTTCAGGCCGTCGAAGATGTACATCATCAGAGCGAACATGACGATGCCATAGGAGTTGGCCTTGTTCAGGGAGTTCTCATCCAGGAAGCCGATGGTGGTGAACAGGATACCGAGGACCAGAGCCCAGACGGCGCCGGAGATGGTCATGTTCAGGCCGGGGATGACGACCTTACCCAGCTGGGTGCCCATCCAGGCAACGATGGCCAGCTTGCCCAGGATGACAACAGTAGAGTTGTACTTCTCGGGCAGGGCGGGGATCAGCTTCTTCTTGGGGGCCTCAGCGGTCACCAGCTTGCCGTTGACCTCGTCGACCTCGGCGCCGGTCTTCTCCAGCTTCACTTCGCCGGCACGGAAAGCCTTGAGCATCTTCTTGCCCTCCAGCTGCAGGCACACAGCGGTGAGGGGATAGCCGGCAAAGCCCTGGACGCAGTACATAGCGATGGCGAAGATGGCAGCCTCGGCAAGACCCAGCTCCTGGGCCTTGTTCATCATGGTGGTGGCAGCCACGATACCGCCGGTCAGAGGGGGCAGACCTGCGACGACATACTCGCGGGGCATCAGCATGGGGCACAGCACCAGTGCGAAAGCGCACATACCGGCAAGGCCGGCCAGGCAGGCCACGATGGTCTTCCACTGCTCCATCAGCTGCTTGATGCTGATGACGGTACCCATGTGGGTAATGAGCAGGTAGATGCCGATACCGGAGCCGAAGGGCAGCAGCATAGCATCCGTGACAACGGTCTTGGGCAGGACGGTCCAGTAACCGACCAGCACCACGGCTGCAGTGACGAACACGGAGGGGACCCAAGCCTTGGTCAGGTTGGAGACGACCTCGCCGATGATGTACACAACAGCGCAAGCAACGAAAGCGAGAGCAAAGTTATACATTTCTCTTCCTCCTTGATTTTTTATTCAAACGGGGGACCGGGAATCCGCTTGCCATGATACGGTCTCCCTTTCCCTGTTGGAATACAAAGTTTATCTGCCCAGGAAATCCAGGGCAACGGTGGTAAGGGTGCGCACACCGTAGGGCATGACCTCTTCCTTCATGGCGCACTTGGCATTGTGAAGGGGATACATGGTATCGCCCTCGTGGCCTGCATAGATCAGCAGGAAGGCAGAGGGCGTGCCGCACTCTTTGCGGTAGTAGGCAAAATCCTCGCTGAAAGTGGCGGGCTGGGCCAGGTCCACGATGAACTCCTCACCAAGCTCCGCAGCCAGAGCCGCGCGGGCGGGA
>JAFOCY010000025.1 GCA_017380995.1 Oscillibacter sp.
AAAAAAGTCAGCGCGGGCGTTTTTTCAATCAGCAAAAAGCGGGACACCCCTAAGGGTATCCCGCTTTTGGTGCGCCTGAAGGGACTCGAACCCACACGCTGAAAGCACGAGAACCTAAATCTCGCATGTCTACCAATTCCATCACAGGCGCATAAGGGCGCGGATGCGCCCAATTATCATATCACATCGCTGCGCGGCTGTCAAAGCCTTACTGCCACTTGCTCCGGGGGACTTTTTTCTCCGCCAGCCGCCCCTTCACATAGGCGCGGAACAGGGCGTACACCACGGAGCAAAGGGGGATGAACAGCAGCATACCCGCAATGCCCATCAGGCTCCCGCCCACGCTCACTGCCGCCAAAACCCAGATGGAGGGAAGGCCCACGGAGGAGCCCACCACATGGGGGTAGATGAGATTCCCCTCGATCTGCTGGAGCACCAGAAACAGTCCCACGAACACCAGCGCCTGGATGGGATCGGTGAGGGCAATGAGGAGGGCGCCCACCACGCAGCCGATGAAGGCCCCCACAATGGGGATCAGGGCCGTGAGGCCAATCAGCACGCCCACAAGCAGCGCGTAGGGCATTTTAAAAAGGGTCATGGCGATGACGAAGATGCAGCCCAAAATCACGGCCTCCAGACACTGCCCGGAGAGGAAGCTGGAAAAGGTCCGCTCCGTCAGCCGGGCCACCTCCATGGTCCGGTCCGCCCTCTCCATGGGGGAAAGGGCGTAGAGGACCTGCTTGGCCTGCCGTCCAAGCCGCTCCTTTTGGAGCAGGATGTAAATAGCGAAGATCAGTCCGATGACAAAGGTGCTCAAAGCGCTGACCGCGCCGCCGATGAGTCCGCCGCCGGAAGAAAGCAGGCCGCCGCCCCAGTTTTTCACCACATCCATCACCCTCTGGGCGATGGACTGCCAGTCCAGCTCCAGCCCCGCCAGGTACTCCCCCAGCTCCGGCAGGTACACCGCAAAGGCCTGGAGCTTCAAAAGCAGGGCGTCCACCGCCTCAGGCACCTGAAGCGCGGCGGAGAGGATGGCCTCCTTCACCCCGGGGATGATGACCCACATGGCAACGCTCAGCACGCCCAGCACCGCCACCAGGGTGAAAATGAGGGCCAGGGGCCGTCTCAGCCGGTCCATCTGCCGCTCTTTGGGGAAGACATGGCGCTCAATGGCGCGCATGGGGACGTTGAGCACAAAGGCAATGCTCCCGCCCAGCAAAAAGGGCGCAAAGACCCCCAGGGCCGCCATCAGCGCCCCCCACACCACGTTCAGATGCTGCACCGCGGCGTAAAAGGCCGCGCCGGCGCAGACCACGATGAGAAGATTTTTCGTTTCTTTGCTCAGATTCATGGGATCGCCTTTCTTTTATTTTGCCTCGCGGCACAGCCTTGCCAGCTCCAGATACTCGTCCCGGGACTCCCGGATGCCCTCGATCTCCTCTGCCGTCAAAGGGCGCACCACTTTGGCGGGGCTTCCCAGGATCATGGACCCCGCCGGGGCGTCCATCTTCCCGGTGACCAGGGCGCCGGCCCCCACCAGGCAGTCGTTGGCGATCCTGGCCCCGTCCAGCACCACGGCGCCCATGCCGACAAGAACGTTATCGCCGATGGTGCAGCCGTGGACGATGGCGTTATGGCCCAGAGTGCAGCCCGCGCCCACGGTGGTATGATTGTGCATCACCACGCCGTCCTGGACATTGGTGTCCTCTCCGATGGTGATGGGGCCCTTGTCGCCCCGGATCACGGCGTTGTACCAAACGCTCACGCCGCGTCCCAGCGTCACGTCGCCCACCACGCAGGCTCCCTCGCAGATGAGGACCTCGGGAGAATTCTTTCGTAATGAATACATAGCCGCTCCTTAAATGGCAAAATTGCCGTTTTCGAAGACCTTCACCTCCCGGCCGTCCCGGGTGGTGCCCACGATGGAAAGGTCCGCGGTGCCGATCATAAAGTCCACATGGGTGATGGAGTCGTTGAGGCCCTTTTCCTTGAGCTGCTCCTTGGTCATCTCCTTGCCGCCTTCAATGCAGGGGTAGGCCTCGCCGAAGGCCAGGTGGCAGGCGGCGTTTTCGTCAAAGAGGGTGTTGTAGAAGAGGATCTTCTGGTTGGAGATGGGGCTGTCGTAGGGGACCAGGGCCACCTCGCCGAAGTAGCTGGCTCCCTCGTCTACGGAGATAGCGGCCTTGAGGGCCTCCTCGCCCTTTTCGGCGTGGCACTCCACGATCTTGCCCTCTTTCACGGCAAAGTGGAACTTGTCGATGATGGCGCCGTCATTCACCAGAGGCACGGCGGAGTAGACAACGCCGTTGATACCGGTCTTGAGGGGGGCGGTGAAAAGCTCCTCCGTGGGGATGTTGGCGATGAACTCCTGGCCCTTGGGGGTGCAGTCGTTGCCTGCCTCCCAGACATGGTCCTCGGGAAGCTCGATGGTCAGGTCGGTACCAAGGGAATTGGTGTAGTGGAGCGTCTTGAAGCGCAGGGCGTTCATGGTCTCGATGCGCTTGTGGAGGGTGGAAAGATGCTCCTGCCACAGTTCCACGGCCCTGCCGTCGCCGCTGATGCGCACGGCCTTGAAAATGGCGTCCCAGAGCTTTTCCATGGCGGTCTCCTCACTCTCCTCCGGGAACACGGTCTTAGCCCAGGAGGGGATGGGGATGGAGGCGATGCACCAGGGGAAGCCGCTGGACATCTGCAGGCGGTCAAAGTCCTTGAGGGCCTTGCCGCTGGCGCGCTGGGCCCGGACGATGCGGTCCGTGTCCACGCCCTTGAAGTTCTCCGGGTCGGAGGCGGAGATGGCAAGATAAGCGGCCCCCTCCAGGGCGTAGTCGTTGAAGAAGTGGCGCCGCCAGAGGGCCACCTCGTCGAAGATGGCGTCGTCGGCCCGGAGATATTTCATGCGGGCCATGGCATCGTCATGCCAGTTCATGACCACTTCCTTACAGCCCACCTCATAGGCCTCCTTGGCACACATCCGGGCAAACCAGGCGCACTCCACCGGGCAGGAGATCACCAGCCGCTGGCCCTTTTGTACATTCAGTCCCACCCGCACCAGCAATCGGGCATATTCCAAAAGCTTTTCGTCCATACGTTCAAGTCCTTTCAAGATTTTCGGGCAGATTTATCGGCCATAAAAGAATACATTTCGGTTGCTGGCCGTCACGGGGATGGCGATGATGGTCCCCACGCCATCGCCCAGCATTTTGAGGTTCATAGCCGCAAGGCCCACAGTGTACATCACCCGGTTATCCACCCGCAGGTCCGCCGCTATGGCCGCGGCGCTGCCCACGGCCACGCCCAGGTCGATGTCGTCAAAGGCGCAGTGCTGCCCCGGCGTTTTGGCCATGCCGGCACAGGTCCCGTTGCCGCAAAAGCCGCAGGGGTACACGCCCCGGGCCTGGTGCTTGGCGCCGATGAGCACCGCCGCCTCGCACTGTTCCAGCTGCGCGGCGTCCCGGTAAAAGATGGGGCGGCAGCCCTCCGTCTCGTCCTCGATGCGGCGCATTTCCTTTACCAGGGCGGCGATGTCCTCCCCGGTGGCCACCGCGCAGGCGATGGAGTCCTTTCCGCAGGCCTTGGGGGCGGTGACAGCCGCCAGGCACATCTCCTCCGCGGCATTCATAATGGCGTTTTCACAGGCCTTTTTCCCGTCGATCATCGTTGTTCCTCTCTTTCTCTATGGTTCCAATGCTTCAAAATGCCGTTGACTTCCGCCCCCAGGATCAGCACCACGGCGCTCAGGTCCAGCCAGATCAGCACCACGATGATGGTGCCGATGGACCCGTAAAGGGCGGAGTAGTTGGCGAAGTTTTCCACATACAAATTATACCCCCCGGACAGGGCCAGCCAGCCCACCAGGGCAAGCACCGCCCCCGGCCAGATGTGACGCCACTTCGTCCGTGCGTCCTGGGCCAGGATATAGAGGGCGCTGAGGGCGAAGAATCCCGCCGCCGCGGCCACGGGGAAGCGCAGCCGCTCCCACAAAAAGGCCGCAAAATAAGGAAGATGCACCGTCTCCACCGCCCACCCCAGCAGCCAGTCGCTCACGGAAAGGACGGTCAGCGTCACCGTCACGGTGGTCATGAGTACCGCCGTGCAGATGAGGGACTTCATCCCCTGGCTGATGGCCCCCTTGGGCGGCCCCAGGTGGTAGGCGGTGCGCACGGCGCGCAAAAGGGAGTTACTGGCTCTTGTGGGGAACCAGATGGAAAACACCAGTCCAAAGGCGGCAAGAGAGGGGCTTTGGTGGCTCCGGACGTGATGCAGGTACATTCCGATGACCTCCACCGCCGCCTGAGGCACCACGCCCTCCAGGGCCAGGAGGATGGCCTCCACATCCACTTCCAGAAGGCCCAGCAGGGCGCTTAAAAAGATCAGGAAGGGGAAGATCATAAAAAGGAGGTAAAAGGCCAGGGCCGCCGCCTGGGTGCCTACGTGGTGGTTCAGGTACCGGCGGGCCAGGAGCCTTGCAAAGCGGAGCATCCCCTCACCTCCTTACCGTCTCACCGGAGCGTTCTTACTCCCATTTTGCCCAAACTTCCGGGCAATACCCCACCGTAGCCTCTTTTCCGTTGCGGACGATGGGCGCGTTGAAGAGGATGGGGTTTTCCAGCAGCTTTTCCTCCTGGGCCGCGGGGGTGATGTAGGCCATGTACAGGTCCTCATAGGCCCGGCAGTTGGTGTTCACCAACGCCTCAAAGCCCACTTTCTGCTTGACGGCCAGGTACTCTCTGGGGGATAATCCTTTTGTAGCCAGGTCGATATACTGGTACTTGATGCGCCGCTCCTTGAACCAGCGCTCCGCCTTCTTCGTATCGAAGGATTTGGAATTTCCGAAGATCTGAATGTTCATATCATTACTCCTTGGGAGGTGTTTTCATGACAAATGAAGTAAAAAAGCTGAAAGCGCTCATTGACGGGACCGACAACATCGTCTTTTTCGGCGGCGCGGGTGTCTCTACGGAGTCCGGCATCCCGGATTTCCGCTCCACCGGGGGGCTGTACCACCAGGAGTGGAAGTATCCCCCGGAGGTGATTTTGAGCCACACCTTTTACGAGGCCAATCCGGAGGAGTTTTTCCGCTTCTACCACGCCAAGATGCTCTGCCCCGACGCGCAGCCCAACGCCGCCCATTTGAAGCTGGCCCAGTGGGAGGGCCAGGGAAAGCTCCGCGCCGTCATCACCCAGAACATCGACGGCCTCCACCAGAAGGCGGGCAGCCGCACCGTTTATGAGCTTCACGGCAGTGTCCACAGAAATTTTTGCGAAAAATGTGGCAAATTCCACACTTTCGACCATGTTTTCCACAGCCCCGGCGTGCCCCGCTGCGAATGCGGCGGCATTGTCAAGCCCGATGTGGTGCTTTATGAGGAGGGTCTGGACCAGGATACCATCGAAAAGTCCGTCCGCGCCATTTCCGAGGCGGATGTGCTCATCATCGGCGGAACGTCATTGAACGTCTATCCCGCCGCGGGCCTGATCAACTACTACCGGGGCCACAAGCTGGTCCTCATCAACAAGTCTCCCGTTGCCCGGGACCTGGTTGCCGACCTTGTCATCCGCGACCCCATCGGGGAAGTTTTTTCCCAATTATGACCCCGGAGCCTCCCTCGCAAGAGGGGGGCTTTTTTCAGGGGATCTCCTCCCACAAAATATCTTTCGCAACAGGGGTATAAAACAGTTTTTCCACCCGGGCTTTATCCTTGGTCTGTCCCAGGATCCACATCATTTTGGCAACCACCGCTTCGGTGGTCATATCGTAGGCCTCCAGCACC
>JAFOCY010000174.1 GCA_017380995.1 Oscillibacter sp.
ACATCGATTACTACAATAACAGGCGTATCAAGGCAAGACTAAAGGGCTTGCCGCCTGCATTACACAGACAGCAAGCCCTTTCGGCTGCTTGAATAATTTATGTTAGAAATATTTGTCTAACTTTTTGGGGTCACTTCATTCTGCGGTCCTTTTTCTTACGCCATTGTCCCCAGAATGGGGATCAGCAGCGTAATCACGGCGGAGTTCACAAAGTCAATGAAAAGACTCCCCACCATAGGGATCACGAAGAAAGCTGCGGGCGCTGCGCCGTAGCGCCGGGTAACAGCCTGCATATTCGCCATGGCATTGGAAGTAGCTCCCATAGAAAAGCCAATAAATCCGCCCACCATAACAGCGGCGTCGTAGTCCCGCCCCATAAAACGAAATACGAGAAAATAGCTGAAAACTGCCATCAAAAGGACCTGCAGCGACAAAGCCGCCAGCATGGGCAAGGCCAGATCCGCAAGCTCCCAGAGCTTCAGACCCATCATAGCCATGGCCAGGAAGAGGCTCAGGGACATATTTCCAATCGTTTCGATTTCGTCCCCAGGATACTCTCTGCCCGCTCCATCCAATACGTTGCGCACCAGTGCCGCCACCAGCATCGCACCAATATAGGCCGGGAAGGTAAGGCCCGTGACGCTGGAAAGCCAGGAGCAGAACTTATCACCAATGCCGATACCCAGCATGATAAGCATGAAGCCCTTAACAAACCGGGGGGATGTGGTAGCAAAGCTCTCACTCTCCATATTCCCCTGGCCGCTATCTTCCCCACCGGGAACCTCCAGCTTATGCCGCACAATAAGGCGCCTTGCAATCGGTCCTCCCATGATGGAGCCGAGCACCAGGCCAAAGGTAGCCGAAGCCAAGCCCACCACCGTGCCGCCCACGGCCCCGGCCTTTTCCAGCTCCGGGCCAAAAGCTGCCGCTGTTCCGGGCCCGCCAATCAGAGAAATGGATCCAACCGCCAGCCCCAGCCGCGGGTCTTTGCCAAAGAAAAGCAGCGTCCCGGCTCCCACGGCATTTTGCAGCAGTGTCATAATGATCGCCAAAATCAGGCACACCAGCACTGCCTTACCTCCCTTTTTCAATAAAGGCAGGCTCACCGTAAATCCCACTGTACAGAAAAAGATGGTCATAAACACCGTTTGAAGGGTCGAATCGAAGATAATGTAGGGCTGTCCTGCGGCATACAGCCCCGCATTCACCAGTGCAAAGCACAATCCTCCAACCAAGGGTGCAGGAATACAGTATTTGGCCAGCACCGTGACCTTTCTGGTTAGATACCCACCCAGCCAGAACAAGACCGCCGCAACAGCTACAGCATGGTACATATTCAGTTTAATTTCCATTGCCTCGCTCCCCTTCACACATTTATGGGACAGTATATGAGGAGCCCCGGAAAAAGAGCACAAAGGGACAGGCTGAAAAAGCCTGTCCCTTGCAGTCTGCCGAGAAACTCGGTTGCACATTTGCTATAATAAGGAGAAATTAGTCGTAGACCAAACAATCTGCTTAGCAGATATCGTAGAGGGAAATCTCTTATCGCTCAACTAGAGCAGCCTAGCAGAAATTTAGTTTTATGGATGAATCCTTTGACAGCTGAATTCTGATTTCAAATTGTCCGGTATGCAACGCCCAAAGGTGTGCATACCGGACAATCAACGTAGACCACTAAACTTCTATTTGTTTCGCCCGCAGTTTGCTCGCTAAGAATTAAAGGGGAAAAGAAAAACCCCAAAGCCTTGCGGCTTCGAGGTTTTTCTGGCGCAGAAGGAGGGATTTGAACCCTCGCGGCGTTTTTTAGACACCCTACTCCCTTAGCAGGGGAGCCCCTTCGGCCTCTTGGGTACTTCTGCAAACAATATTTAGGAAGATGTGTGGCGGAGAGAGTGGGATTCGAACCCACGGACGCTTTCACGTCGCCGGTTTTCAAGACCGGTTCCTTCAACCGCTCGGACATCTCTCCATCTGGAGTGTCGGAACACTTTTGACATGATACCACGAAGGCGACGGTTTGTCAACAGAAATCTGGATTTTCAACGTCAAAAAAATTTCGAGTTTTTCAAAAAAAAGCTTGCATTTTGGGAAAAACCGTGCTATTATAACTAAGCTGACTTCAAGCGAGGTCGGCGTATCCGGGTGTAGCGCAGTTGGTAGCGCACTTGACTGGGGGTCAAGGGGTCGTGAGTTCAAGTCTCGCCACTCGGACCAAATTAGTCCTGAAACTGTAACGGTTTCAGGACTTTTTGTTTTTCTCTGAAAGACATCCCCTCTCTCCCGAACATAATATGAACATAACGGCATCAAACAGACTGAATAAAAGCTTCCTACGCAGACAATCCCAACTCAAACAGATCGTTGGGCTTGTTGGCTGCCGCTAAAAGAATCTCCCAAGACAAATGGGCGTATCCTTCCGTCACATCCCGGCGTGGTGGTCCTGACAGGCCAGCGGATCATGGCAGCCTGCGGCCTTCCCGGCAGCAAGCGTTCTGTCTCTTTAGACCTGGAAAAATTGGATAAATACGCGGAGACCCCTCCGCACTAAACTATAAAGCCACTTTTTGCGCAGGGAAAAACACTTTCTCCTTTACGGTTACCCGGAGACGGGAGAGAAGTTTTCCCGGCACATCGCCGCCCGTCTGGCTGCGGAGCTGGCTGCGGAAGAACAACAACATTCCAACTAATTTACAAGAATGCACCCGGAAACTATGTTTCCGGGTGCATTCTTCATCTTTTCAGGACTTTTTGTGCGGTATGCTCATCTGTGACCAGCGTGTCGACCAACCCCGTGCGCAACGCACCGCAGATGGCATCGATCTTATCATTTCCATCGCTGCTGCAGGCGATCGCTACCGTCTCTCCGGCCTTTCTCAAACTCTCTGCCGAGGCGCACAGCGCCCGCTCATAAGGCTCGATCAATGTCCCATCCGCCGTAAAAAGATGGGTGGCGATGTCGCCCACAGCATCGTCCTTTCGCTCGTGGTGGCCAAATACGTCCTCAAACATCCGAAGTACCGCAGTATTACCGATGCCGACGATGGCCAGGTCTACGTTCTCCCACAGCGCCTCGATCTTTTTGTAATATGAGGTATTCTTGAACAGCGCGCCGTCCTCCGCCTGGTCAGGCCGATAAGGGAACCAGGCGTATTTCACTTCCGCGCCGATCTTATCCGCAAAGCCTCTTGCCAGCTCATTGGACAAAAAGCAGGACCGTTCACTGTCCGTTGCACCGAAAAGTGGAAACACTGTATTTCCTTCGGTCCGGACCTGGGGCAGTTCCACAATAAAGGACTGCAGCGTCCGCCCCCAGGAAAGGGCGATCTTCTTTCCGCCTTGTTCCAGGGTGGGCAAGAGATACTCCACCGCCTTCTTTACCGTCATCAGCTGGCAAAGATCATCGTCTTTCCCGCTGACACTGCAGACCACTGCGCGGCGGATCCCAAAACGAGAACACAGTTGCCGCTCCAGCTCTCCGCAGTCCTTTTCCGGGTCGTGGATCCTGATCTCCACGATGCGCTCGTTGATCGCATCATTCAGAAGCTTCGAGACCGTCTGACGGGTCAGCTTCATGATCTGCGCGATCTCCTGCTGCGTGCATTTCTTTTCGTAATACAAAACGGCCGCTTCCACCATCAACTGTTTTTCTGCGCCCATAGCCCTCTCTCCATCACTGTGTTTTTTCCTATTATAAAGGTCACTCCATTTGAAGTCAACGGGTTTCCCTGTGATCCCGTTCAATATTTTAACATTTGTATTTGGCAAATGTTAAATTCGTTGTTATGATGGACCTATCAAAATACAGGAGGGGTTTCCATGTTAGTTACGATGAAAGAAATGCTCGCCGATGCCCAGATGCGCCATTACGCCATTCCGGCTTTCGATGTGAGCAATTATGAAATGATGAAAGCCGTTCTGGATATCTGCGAGGAAGAGCGCTCTCCTGCCCTGTTGATGGGACTTGGCGTGGATCTTCAGGGCAAGGGGATGGATCTGATCCCCGCCATGATCGCCGAGGCCTCCAGATTCTACACCATTCCCGTTTGCCTCCATCTGGATCACGCCACTGACCTGAAACTGATCAAACAGGCTGCTGCCGCAGGCTTCAGCTCCGTGATGTATGACGGTTCCACCCTTCCCTTTGAGGAAAATGCCCGCAAAACTGCAGAAGTAGTGCGATATGCTCACGCCAATGGCCTTACAGTGGAAGCAGAACTGGGCCATGTAGGCAACGCCATGGTGGGCAACGAAAAGGATACCGTGCTCAACGAAGATCCCGAGGATACCCTGACGGATCCCGCGGATGTGGTGCGCTTCATCGACCAGACGGATGTGGACGCCCTGGCTATCGCCATCGGTACTGCCCACGGCGTTTACAAAAAGACTCCCACCCTTCGCATTGACCGGCTGGATGAGATCACTGCCGTTTGCGACCGCCCCCTGGTACTCCACGGCGGCAGCGGCACCCCGGACGATCAAATGCAAACCGCCATCCTCCACGGCATCACCAAAATCAACATCTACTCCGACGTGGTGGCCGCCATGAACGCCGGACTGAAGGCCAAGCTGGACACTATTGCCAATCCCGCCGTCTGGCCGGTCTTCGTCTTTGAACAGGCCCGGGAGAATATGAGAGAAGTCATCCGCTGCAAGCTCCGCACCTTCGGCAGCAGCGGCAAGGTGTAAAAGGAGGAACCGTTCATGAAAACAAAAGCTGTTCGCCTTTACGGCAAGAAGGACCTGCGGCTGGAGGAATTTGAACTCCCCGCCATCAAAGATGGAGAGATTCTCATCAAAATCGTCTCCGACAGCGTCTGCATGTCCACCTACAAAACCGCCATCCAGGGCGAGGATCACATCCGTGTTCCCAATAACATTGCAGAGCATCCCGCTATCATCGGTCATGAGTTCTGCGCGGAAGTAGTAGAAGTAGGCAGCCGCTGGAAAAACGACTATCAAGTGGGTGACAAGGTCATCATCCCCCCGGTTCTGAGCTATCTTGGCACCATGGATACCATCGGCTATTCCTTTGGAGAAATTGGCGGCGATTCCACTTATTCCCTGGTCTATGAGCACATCATCGAAAACGGATACCTGATCAAGATCACCAGCAACGCTTTCTTCCGTGGGTCCCTTGTGGAGCCAGTATCCTGTGTGGTGCGGGGTTTTAAGGCTACCTTCCATCTGGACGAGGAGGGCAATCACATCACCGGCCTGAAAAAGGGCGGTAAGGTGGCCCTCCTGGCCGCCTGCGGCCCCATGGGGCTGGAGGCCATCGACTGCGCTCTCCATGGGGACTATAAGCCCTCCATGATCGTGGTGACGGACCTGGACCAGTCCCGGCTGGACCGGGCCAGACAGGTCTTTGACCCCGCTGAAGCCGAGAAGCTTGGCGTCAAGCTGGTCTTTGCCAACACCGCTGACGCCCAGGAACTGCTGGAGCTTTCCGGCGGAACCGGCTACGACGATGTTTTTGCTTATATCGCTGTCCCCTCTGTTGTCAAGTTGGCAGATGATATTCTGGCCTTTGATGGCTGTCTGAACTTCTTCTCCGGCCCTGTGGATAAGAGCTTCAGCGTGCCGCTGAACTTCTATAACGTCCACTACGCCCAGCATCACGTTGCCGGCACCAGCGGCAGCACCACCGAGGATATGCGGGACGTGGTACGCTACATCAGCGAGGGCCGCATCGACCCGGCAGTAATGATCACCCACATTGGCGGCATGGACGCTGTCATCGACACGACACTGAACTTCCCCCAGATGCCAGGGGGCAAAAAGCTCATCTACACCCATATCAATATGCCCCTGACCGCGATCTCGGATTTTGAATCGCTGGGCAATCAGGATGAGCGATTCCGGATCCTTGCCCGGCTAATCGCCGAGCATAACGGCCTCTGGTGTGCGGAAGCAGAGGAATATCTGCTGCTTCATTTCTGATCAGCTTCTTTTGTATCCATAAAATTCAGACTCTGCAACGGTTGAAAATACCATTGCAGAGTCTGTAAATATTTCAAGTCTCACTTGCGTTTCTCAGCATCAAAAAGAATACTGCTTAATCCAGTCAACACATCTTGCGGCGCAGAAAAGTCCTTCTCATCATTGATTTCCTCCAATCGCAAAAAGCATATTGGGATTCCTGCAAGTAGGTCCGCAGCACCGTTCCGGACCGGAATGGTGCTGTGGGCATCAGGGGATTATTGAATCTGTGTGATTACTAAATGTGCGGAAACGGGCCGGGTTCCTCCTGCTAACGGGGTAATCGTCAATGCTGCAGCATTTCCTGCAGGGTTTCGCCAGATTCTTCCATGACACTCCGATTTTTCATGAAAAAGGCGCTGTCAAAGCAGCGCCTTTTCTCACAAGCGGTGCATCACCTGATTGATACCGGAAAAGTATTCCGCAAGCGTTCTGTACTCCGCATAAAGGGCATCATACTGTGCACCTCGTTCCGTATCCGGGAAATAGATGATCTCCGGCGGGGCCGTCATAGCCC
>JAFOCY010000175.1 GCA_017380995.1 Oscillibacter sp.
CGTTGCCTGCGGCTATCACGCCGGCGACCCCCTGGTGATGGCCAAGACTGTGGCTGCGGCGAAGGCCGCAGGTGTTGCCGTCGGCGCTCACCCCGGCTATCCCGATCTGATGGGCTTTGGCCGGCGCAACATGGTGGTCTCCCCCAAGGAGGCAAAAGCTTACATCCAGTACCAGGTTGGCGCTCTCATGGCGTTCTGCCAGGCACAGGGCGTGAAGCTGCAGCACTGCAAGCCCCACGGCGCGTTCTACAACATGGCCGCCAAGGACATGGACCTCTCCCTCGCCATTGCTGAAGGCATTGCTGAGATCGACAAGGACATCATTCTTCTGGGCCTTGCCGGCAGCAAGATGCTGGAAGCCGGTAAGCAGATGGGCCTGAAGGTGGCCAGCGAGGTCTTCGCGGACCGTGCCTACCAGGCTGACGGCTCCCTGGTGCCCCGCAGCAAGCCCGGCGCAGTGATCCACGACAAGGACGAGGCCATTGCCCGTACCATCCGCATGGTCACTGAGGGCAAGGTCACCGCCATCACCGGCGAGGAAGTTTCCATCGACGCACATTCCATCTGCGTCCACGGCGACAACCCCTCTGCCGTGGAGTTTGTCAAGAACATCCGCGCCAGACTGGAGGCGGAAGGCGTGACCATCGCCCCCATCGAGGAAATCGTATAAGCGTCTCCCCCGGTTACACCAACACAATCAAAAAGGAGAGTATCTTTTATGAAGGAGACTAAGAAGAGTAACTCTGTAGCCATCGGCGCAGCGTTTCTGATGGCCACTTCCGCCATCGGCCCCGGCTTCCTGACCCAGACCAGTAACTTTACCGCCACTTACATGGCATCCTTCGCCTTCGTCATTTTCTTTGTCATCGTCGCTGACATGATTGCCCAGAGCAACGTCTGGTCCATCATCGGCGCATCCGGCCTCCGCGGCCCCGAGATCGCCAACAAGGTCCTGCCCGGTCTGGGCGTCGCCCTGGTGGTAATGGTTGCCATTGGCGGACTGGCCTTCAATATCGGCAATGTGGGCGGCGTGGCCCTCGGTCTTGATGCCCTGCTGGGCCTCAACGAGAAGGTTGGCTCCGCGCTGGCCGGCATCATCGGCATCTGCATCTTCCTCTCCAAGAGCGGCAACAAGATCGTTGACACAGTGGCCAAGGCCTGCGGCGCCACCATCATCGTCGTCATGCTGATCGTCTGCTTCAAGGCGCAGCCCCCCGTTGCAGACGCTGTTGTCCATATCTTCACTCCCGAGAACCCCAAGGATCTGATCCCCGTCATGGTCACCCTGATCGGCGGCTCCTGCGGCGGCTACATCACCTTTTCCGGCGCACACCGCCTGCTGGATGCCGGCAACGGCGGCTCCCCCGAGGATGTTGGCTTCTTCCGCAAGTCCGTTTTGACCGGCATCACTGTTTCCGGTACCGTCCGCGTGCTGTTGTTCCTGTCCGTGCTGGGTATCTGCACCGCCGGCGGCGCCGCTGCTGCTGAAGCCATCAAGTCCGCTTCCAACCCCGCTGCCGCTGCCTTTGAGCTGGCTCTGGGCACCTTCGGCCTGAAGCTTTTCGGCCTGGCTCTCTTCGCAGCCGGTATCACCTCTGTCGTGGGCGCTGCCTACACCTCTGTTACCTTCCTGGCTACCCTCCATCCCTTCATCAAGAAGAACAGCAACTGGTTTGTCATCGCCTTCATCGCTGTGTCCACCGTGATCATGGTGGTCCTGGGCGGTGCCAAGCGCCTGGTCATCCTGGCTGGTGCTATCAATGGTGTGATCCTGCCTGTGTCTCTGGCCTGCATGCTGCTGGGCTGCAACAAGAAGGAAATCGTGGGCGAGTATAAGCATCCCAAGTGGCTGGCCATCCTGGGCTGGATCGTGGTTGCCATCACCGGCTACCTGGCCATCACCACTCTGCCCAACATCATGAATGTCTTCAAGTAATTTTCCGTTTTCGGACACGGTCCCTGATCAATGACCCGGAGGCCCGCACAGCGCGGGCCTTTCCGGTAAATCCATGAAAGGAGCCCTACATGGCTGAAGTCAGATTCCTGCTCACCGGCGATACCTCTGTGACGGTGGAATTCGGCAATGAGATCTCTACAGAGATCAACGCCAAGATTCGTGCTTTCAACATCGCCCTGCAGCAGAGCAAGATCCCCGGCATCGTGGAAACGGTGCCCACCTACCGCTCCCTGGCCGTTCATTATGACCCTGAAGTGATCCTCTACGGTGCTCTGGTAAAAAAGCTTAAGGGCCTGCTGGGCCAGCTGGACAGCATCCAGATCCCCCCCAGTGACGTTTTGGAGATCCCCGTTCTCTATGGCGGAGAGGAAGGCCCTGATATTGAGTTCGTGGCGGAGCACAACGGCAAGACCGTCCAGGAGGTCATCGACATCCACACCTCCACGGAGTATCTCATTTATATGCTGGGCTTCACCCCCGGCTTCACCTATCTTGGCGGTATGAGCGAGGAGATCGCCACCCCCCGCCTCAAGACCCCCCGCGTACTGATCCCCGGCGGCAGCGTTGGTATCGCCGGCGCCCAGACCGGTGTCTATCCCATTGACTCTCCGGGAGGCTGGCAGCTCATTGGCCGCACTCCTGTGCGGATGTATGATCCCGACCGCGCCACCCCCATCCTGCCCGAGGCCGGCCAGTATATCAAGTTCTATGCCATCGACAAGGCCGAGTATGACCGCATTGCCGCCCTGGAGGCGGGAGAGGGATACACCGTCCGGCGTCACCCCAGAAAGGAGGCCGCGGAATGAGCATCACCATCATCAATCCCGGTATGATGACCACCGTCCAGGACCTGGGCCGTGTGGGCTACCAGCAGTTCGGCGTGTCTGTCTCCGGCGTTATGTGCCCCCGCAGTGCTACTCTGGCGAATATCCTGGTGGGTAATGAGGACGGCGAGGCCGTTCTGGAGTGCACCATGATGGGCCCCCAGATCCAGTTTGATACTGACAACTGCATCGCCATCACCGGCGGCGACCTTGGTCCCATGCTGGACGGCAAGCCCGTAGCCAACTATACCGCCATCGCCGTGAAGGCCGGCCAGGTTCTGCGCTTTACCATGCCCAAGGTGGGCTGCCGCGCCTTTGTTTCCTTTGCCGGCGGCCTGGATATTGAGCCTGTGATGGGCAGCCGCTCTACCTACATGAAGGCCAAGATCGGCGGCGTGGAAGGCCGCAAGCTCCAGAAGGGCGATGTCATCAAGTTCCGCGCTCCCAAGGCAGACCTTCCCAAGCTGGATCTGCGGCATATGGCTCCGGAGTTCAAGCCCCGGGCTGAGTACACCGTCCGCGTGGTCCTTGGCCCTCAGGACGACTATTTTACCGACGAGGGTGTGAAGGCATTCCTTTCCGAGGTCTATACTGTGACGCCTGAATTTGACCGCATGGGCTGCCGACTCAGCGGCGCGGTCATCGCTCACAAGGACGGCGGTGATATCATTTCCGACGGCATCTCCTTCGGCGCCATCCAGGTGCCCTCCTCCGGCACTCCCATCATCATGCTGGGTGACCGCCAGACCACCGGCGGCTACACCAAGATCGCAAACGTCATCTCCGCGGACTTCCGCATCCTGGCCCAGCTGAAGGCCGGCGATAAGGTCCGTTTCGAAAAGGTTTCCATTACTGCCGCACAGGACGCCCTCATCGCCCAGAAGAAGGCGCTGAAGTGTCTGCGCAGCGCTCTGGACCCCAAGGTCTAAAAAATTATAAAGGAGGACTGTGTCCTATGGCATTTGATATCACCCCTTATATTGATAAGTCCCCCGCTGAAGTCCGCGCCGCCATCCGCAAAGGTGACATTGACTTCCCTACCGCCGGCATGAGCCGTGGCTATGCACAGGCAAACCTCATCATCCTGCCTCCTGAGTACGCCGCTGACTTTGAGGAGTTCGCCAAGCTCAATCCCTTCCCCTGCCCCATTCTGGAGATCATCAAGGGTACCCCTGAGACCCACGATATGGGCGAGGGCGGCAATATCTGCTCTGATATTCCCCGTTACCGCATCTATCGGGACGGCGTTTGGGACGGCAAGGAGATCACGGATGTGACCGAGTATTGGAAGGAAGGGTATGTGGGCTTCCTCATTGGCTGCTCCTTCTCCTTCGAGGAGGCGCTGATGGCCGCCGGCATCGAGGTTCGCCATATTGCCACCGGCCGCAATGTCCCTATGTACAAGACCAACATCCAGACCGTCAAGGCCGGTCCCTTCGAAGGCCCCATGGTCTGCTCCATGCGTCCCATGACCCCCGAGAACGCCCAGAAGGCCTATGACATCACCGTGAAGATGCCCAACGTCCACGGCGCTCCCGTCCATATGGGCGATGCTGCAGAGGTGGGAGTTGCTGACGTGATGAAGCCCGACTATGGCGAGGCAGTGGATATCTACGAGGGTGAGATCCCCGTCTTCTGGCCCTGCGGCGTCACCCCCCAGGCAGCTGTGGAGAACGCAAAGCCCCCCATCGCCATCACCCACGCTCCCGGCCATATGTTTATTACCGATATCATCAATTCGGAGCTGAACGACTACCTGGAAGCCAAGAAGCACAAGTAAGGCCTGATAAATTTCCTCACTTTCCTTTCCTATGCGGCAAGGACCCCGGAGGTTTCCGGGGTCCTTGCCGTTTTGTTGATTTACAGTTTTCGACAAAGGTGCTATCATGAGAAGAAAGAGAGGAGGAATGGTATGAACGATATCGTGCTGAGCCACCAGCTGCGCCAAGAACTGAGCCCTCAGCTCCTCCAGTCTATCAAGCTTCTGCAGATGACTTCCCAGGAACTTTCCGACTACCTTACCCGCCTTCGGGAGGAAAATCCGCTTCTGGAGGGAAAAGAACCCCTCCGCCGGGAGTACGAAGCCCTGCGCCGAAAGGCCAGCTGGGTGGACGCGGGTATCAGAGTTCACCCACTGGAGGAGGGAGCTGAACGGGGGAGGCGGGACCGGGAAATGGAGAGTCTGCGGACCTTCCTCCTGGACCAGCTGGATCGTTTGCGCCTGCGGAAAGACCTCCGGGATCTTTGCCGGTATCTTGCCTGCCTCGTGGATGAGAATGGCTATCTGGACCGGGAGGACCTGCCCCGGGCAGTTCCCGGGGATCTTTTAGACGAGGCAATGTCGGTCCTTCAGTCCCTGGACCCGCCGGGCGTGGGAGCTGGGGACCTTTCCCAATGCCTTTTGCTGCAGCTGCGGCGAAAAAAGAAGTCTTCCGACCTGGCCCTGGAGATCGTAAAGGGGTTTCTTCCCCAGCTGGGGCAGCGCCGCTATGGCGCCATTGCCAAGGCTCTGGGAGTAAAAGAGGAGGCAGTCCGGTCTGCGGCGGAAGAGATCGCCGCCCTGGAACCCCGGCCAGGACAGGCTTTTCAGGCGGAGGAAGAAACCCTTTATGTACGCCCTGATGTGTTCGTGGCGGAGATCGACGGGCAGTGGCAAATCCTTTTGAACGACTATTACCTTCCGCGGTTCCAAATCAGCAGCTACTATACCCGTCTTTTGGAGGAGTCAGAAGACAGGGAGACCCGGACTTATCTGAAAGAGAAAATGCGCCAGGCCCAGTGGGTCCTGGAAGGCCTGGAACGCCGGGGGACCACGCTGCGCCGCTGTGCCCAGGCTGTTTTGGAAGCCCAGAAGCCCTTCTTTACAGGTACCACCTGGGAGCTTGCTCCCATGAGCATGGCGGCTCTTGCGGAGAAATTGGAGCTGCATCCCTCCACCGTCACCCGGGCAATCCAGGGGAAATACCTGCAGTGCCGCCGGGGCACCTATCCGCTGAAGTATTTTTTCTCCCCCGCCATCGGGCAAGGACCCTCTCAGCAGGCGGTGAAGTGCCGACTGCTGGAGCTGATCAAGGAAGAAGACCCCAAACATCCCTTGAGCGACCAGACTCTGTGCGATGCCCTGAACGCAGGAGGCGCCGGAGTGTCCCGCCGGACGGTTGCCAAGTACCGTGCCCAGATGGGCGTCAGCGCCGCGTGGTCACGCAGAAAGGAGTAACGCGATGAAACGTTCCATTGATATGGTAAACGGTCCCATTTTGGGGAAGATCCTCCTGTTCTCCCTGCCCCTGATGGCCTCCAATATTTTGCAGCTCCTCTTCAACGCTGTGGATATCGTGGTGGTGGGCCGCTTTGCCGGCCACACCAGCCTGGCAGCCGTGGGGTCTACCACCTCCATCGTGAACCTCTTTACCAACCTCCTGATCGGTATGTCCGTGGGCGTGAATGTGATCGTTGCGCGGCTTTTTGGTCAGGGCTTCCACGAAAAGGAGATCTCCAAGGCACTGCATACTGCCGTGTTTGTGGCCATTGTGGGCGGGGGACTTCTGGGCGGCCTTGGCTTTGCCGCCGCACCTGCCATTTTGCGGTGGATGGAGGCCCCGCCCGACACCTATCCTCTGACCCTTTTGTACCTGCGGATCTACTTCTGCGGAACGCCCTTCGTCATGTGCTATAACTACGGTGCAGCGGCCCTCCGTGCCCAGGGGGACACCCGCAGGCCCCTGGTGTACCTGACGGTCAGCGGCGTATTGAATCTGGTGCTGAATCTGATTTTTGTCATCGTGTTTGAAATGAACGTGGCGGGCGTTGCCCTGGCCACCGTCATTTCCCAGCTTGTCAGCGGAGGGCTGGTGCTGCGTTATCTGGGCCGCTGCGACGGCGCGCTGCGCTTTTCCTGGAAGGAGGTACGGCCGGACCGGGACAGCTTTGTTTCCATTGCCCGTGTGGGTATTCCTGCGGGGGTCCAGGGGTGCTTGTTCAGCCTTTCCAACGTAGTGATCCAGGGCGCTATCAACAGCTACGGCAGCACCGTCATGGCAGGCAGCAGCGCCAGCATCAGCATTGAGAACTTTATTTATGCCTCCTTGAATGCCTTCCACCATGCCTGCCAGACCTTTGTCAGTCAGAATGTGGGCGCGGGGCGGCAGGACCGCGTCGGCCCCATTGTGCGGCGGTGCCTGGGCTGTCAGTTCCTTCTGGGTACCATCCTGTGCGGACTGGTGGTGGCTTTCCGCGCCCAGCTCATTGGCATTTATAACGCCGATCCCGCGGTCATCGCGGTAGGATGTCAGCGTTTGGCCATCATTGCGCTGCCTTATATGCTCCTGGGCGCGGATGATGTGCTGACCGGCGCCATCCGGGGCTGCGGGGTGTCCCTGGCCCCTGTCATTATCAATCTGGTAGGCACCTGCGGACTGCGCCTTTTGTGGATCAGTCTTCTGGACACCTCGGTGTATGGTGTGGAGTATGTGTATTTCTCCTATCCCATGTCCTGGAGCGTGGTGCTGGTGTGTCTTACCGCTTGCTACCTTTGGATCCGGCACAAGCAAAAGAAGGAGAGAGACACGCTATGCTGACTATCCTTGCCTCCAGCCCCACCCGGGAGCTGACAAAAGACCATCCTGCCCCCTGCCTGGATGAGCGCAACGGCTTTGTGGAAGTGCTCAAAGGCGTGTGGCGGGAGGAGAGCCGCTGCCTGATGATCGCCGCCTTTCCTGATGCCCACGGACTGAATGATGAAATGACCTCCTTTTACCGGGAGGCGGTCCAGAATTCCGACCTCAGCGTCGGCTGTTTTGACCTCTGGGATGATCGCACCCCGCCCCTTGGGAAAGCGGCGCTTCAGGGGTATGACGCGATCTTCCTGGCCGGCGGCCATGTGCCCACGGAGATGGCGTGGTTTCGCTCCATCGGCTTGAAGGAGCTGTTGGAGGGTTACCGGGGCATTGTCATCGGCACCAGCGCCGGGTCCATGAATGCCGCTGAAGAGGTTTACGCCTGGCCGGAGGAGCCGGGAGAGTCGGAAAAAGAAGAGCTGTTTTATCCCGGATTGGGCCTTGCCCGGACGGTGGTGCTGCCCCACTATCAAAAGCTGAAGGATGCCTTTTTGGACGGGCGGCGCCTGGTGGAGGATATCACCTGCTCCCACAGCTTTGGACGGAAGTTCTATGCCATCCCTGACGGGAGCTATGTCCTGGTTTGGGAGGGAAAGGAGCTCCTCTGCGGGGACGCCTGGCTCATTTCCGATGGA
>JAFOCY010000176.1 GCA_017380995.1 Oscillibacter sp.
AAAAAGTCAATACCTTTTTCAAAAAAATTTTATCACCTTTTGCAGAAAAAAGGCGCGCCTTTCAGCGCGCCCTTTTTCATCGCATCTCAGAGACGATGCTGTCCACCGCGTGGTCCACGGCGACACCCAGCTTGTGGATGCTTTTCCCCACCTGCGTTTTCATGGCCTGGCGCTCCTGGCACACCATCATCCCTGCTGCCGTGCCGGCCATCAATCCGGCACTCATACCGATCCAAAACCCGGTACACATCTTCATCATTCGTCACTCCTTTGCGGTCTGGACATAGTATGGCTCCGCCGCCGCGAAAAATAAGCCCATCCGTTTGCCAAATGCTTGAAAATGCGCTATACTGCTGGCAAGAAACATTTTTTAGGGAGCGATATCATGACCAGGATCTATCTCATCCGCCACGCCGAGGCGGAGGGCAACCTCTACCGCATCGTCCAGGGCCAGGGCAACAGCAACCTCACCGACCGGGGCTGGCGCCAGGTGAAGGCTCTGGAGCGCCGTTTTGCCGATATCCACATCGACGATGTGTACACCAGCGACCTCTACCGCACCTGCGCCACCGCCAGCGCCGTCTACAAGCCCAAGAGGATCGTCCCCCACCGGAGGAAGGACCTCAGGGAGATCTACGTGGGCGACTGGGAGGGCCGCACCTGGGGCGACATCGCCCGCAGATGGCCGGAGCAGATGGGATACTTCTCCCACCGTCCGGACCTGTGGTACAGCCAGGGCGCCGAAACGGCGTTGGGCGTCCTGGAGCGGATCAGGACCGCCGTTTCTTCCATCGCCGCGGGAAACGAGGGCAGGACCATCGCCATCTTCTCCCACGGCTATGCCATCCGTCTTCTGCTGGCGGACCTCCAGGGCTACCCGGCAGAGCGCATGGGAGAAAGCCCCACGGGCCAGAATACCGCCGTGAGCCTGCTGGAATACGAAAACGGGGAAATGCGCATTCTTTTCCGGGATGATGTTTCCCATTTGAAGACAGAGGAATACCTCTCCGGCGAAACGGTCCGCCGGGTGGCGGACCCTCTGGAGCCGGGCCTGTGGTTCCAGCCTCCTCAGGGCAAAGAGGCAGAGGAGATCGCCGCCGCCTGCGGCCTGACCCTCCACCCCGAAGCCCAGACTTTGGTGGGCTGGTCCCGGGAGACGCCTGTGGGCGTGGTGCAGCTTGGCCCCGAGGCGGGCCGGGTGGCCCTGGCCTGTATCCTGCCCGCGTATCGGGGCAAGGGCTTTGGCGGCCAGCTCATCGGTCAGGCGGTTCAGTGGACCCGCGCCCAGGGCGGCGGGGAGCTGCTGGCCCACCCCGGCGAGGGCGCCCAGGGTTTCCTCCTGGCCTACGGATTCCAGCCCCTGAAAAGCGGGGACTTTGCCAAGGACATCCGGTTCATTCCGGAATTTTTAGGTGAATAACAAGCAAGGGGCGGCCAATGGCCGCCCCTACGGTTTTATTTTTGCATGATATCCTTGATGACCCGGGCAGTCAGTCCCCAGATCACATGGTTTTCGTAATACCAGACGGGCACCGTCACCCGTCCGCCCCGCCAGGGGTAATCCCGCCGGATGCCCACAGCCTCATAGGGAAAGTCCGGGGGCAGCTTGGGGGCAAGCTCATAGATGTAGACCTCCGGGTCCGTCTGCTGAAAAAACCGAACCGGCACGGTAAAGACCTCCGCCACCTCCGCCTGCGACGGCTCTATGGCAGCAAAGCCTTCCGCCGAGACCTCGCCCAGCAGGGGATGGAGGATAAAGCCATCCTGTCCCGCCTGGAAATCACTTTGTCCAAAGACGGTGACCTGGGAGCGGGGAATCCCCAGCTCCTCCTCGGTTTCCCGCAGGGCGCACTCCAGGGCTGTCTCCCCCGCCTCCATGTGTCCGCCGGGGAAGCAGACCTCCCCCTCCTGCCGCAGCCCCTTGGCCCGGACCTCAAAGAGGATGTGGGCTTCGCCCTCCACTTCCACAAAGGGGCACAGCACCGCGTACCGCCGCCGCACGCCCAAAAGGCCCGGGACATGGCTCTCATAGCGCCGCTTCAGCGCGTCCAGCTCTCTCATAGCAGCATGGTCAGGGCCCGGCAGCGGTTTTCCACCGTCACCTCCGGCTGGCTGGGGGCGTATTCACCGTCCAGGGACCAGGGCAGGTCCTCCTCTGTCTGCAAATGAATGGAGGAAACATGGCGGAAAACCAGTCCTTCCCGGTCATATTTTTGCTCCAGCAGGGCCATCACCAGCTTTTGCAGGTCACCGGGGGTCTTGGGATTGGGGATCAGCAGCATCTCAAACTTGCCGTCATCCAGCACCACCCGTTCACTATCCAGCTTCATAAGACCCCCGATGGAGGTGGAGTTGCATACCGCGCCGAAGAGATACTCCCCGTCCAGCACCTCGCCGTCCGCCGTCAGGCGGATGCGGTAGGGCCTGAGGGTATCCAGGTCCTTCACACCCTCCAGAATATAGGCCAGGTGGCCCAGGGCGTTTTTCACGCTCTGGGGCGCGGAATAGGAGCTGCGGGTAAAGGCGCCGAAGGAGGCAACATACACGAAGGAACGCTCATTCCACATGCCCACATCCAGCTGCCGGGGCTGGGCGCGCAGCACCGCCTGGACGGCCTCCTCCGGGTCGCCGGAGATCTTCAAACTGGCGGCAAAATCGTTGGTGCTGCCCTGGGGGAAATATCCCAGGGGCGGGGGGCTGGACAGGGTCATGAGGCCCGCAGCCACCTCGTTCAGGGTGCCGTCGCCGCCCACGGCCACCACCACATCAAACTTCGCTCCCTCCACCGCGGCGATGGCCCGGGCATGGCCCTGGCCCTTGGTGGGACGGACGCTGAGCAGATATCCCTGTTCACTCAGGGCTGCCGCCGCGCCGAACAACGGCCCCGCGGGCTTGGTCTTGCCTGCCCGGGGATTTACGATCATCAACAGTTTCTTGGGTTCCATAGTACGCCTCCTACGCGGAAAAACAAAACCTGAGCCGCCTTACGGCGGTCCTGATTTTTTCATCATACTACATATATCATAAAAGTTTGTTAAAGCGCTGTTAAATTGGCTCCCAAAAAGTATAGCACTTCAAAATCAGGATTGCAATTCCCCCACCCTTTGGGTAAAATAATCTTGAACGAACTTTCCCGAAAGGACGTCTTCCATGAAGAAAAATGTCTATGTGCGCACAGGTCTTACGGTATTTTGCACCGTTGCGGCCATTTTGCTCTTTTACGACACGTTTTTTGCCAGCCGGGTGCTGCTGCGGATCGGCCGGCAGCTGCTGCGCGCCGTGATGCCCATTCTCTACGGCGTGTTCATGGGCTATTTGCTGGTGCCCATGGTGAACTTCTTTGAGTGCGGCTTCTTCCCCGCGGGGATGCGTACCCCGAAGAAGGGCCGCTATGTCTCCCCCCTCACCCGGGGCGGCGCCATTATTTTGAGCTGGCTGGTCATCGGGCTGCTTTTTTACCTGCTGGGCTCCTTCCTGCTTCCGGAGCTCTACAGGAGCGTTATGCAGCTGGTGAATAACCTGGAGACCTATTACAACACCATCTACGGCTGGGTGAATCACCTGCTGGAAAATAACCCCTCCTTCGGTCCCTGGGTCACCACCCAGATGGATACTTACTTTGATGGTTTTGTAGACTGGATGACCCAGGATGTGCTTCCCCAGACCCAAAAGCTGGTAGTGGCCGTCAGCGGCGGTGTTTGGACCATGGTAAACTTTGTGATGGACCTGGTGGTGGGCGTCATCGTCTCGGTGTACATTCTCTATACCAAGGAGCGCTGCGCCGCCCACGCCCGCAAGGTGGCCTACAGCCTGTTCTCCGCGAAAAATGTGCCCTGGATCTTCCGGGCCGTCCATAAGGTGGACCACATCTTCTCCGGCTTCGTCCGCGGCAAGCTGCTGGATTCCCTGATTATCGGCATTTTGTGCTTTGTGGTCTGCTCCATTTTGAAGTTCCCCTACACGCCCCTGATCAGCGTCATCGTGGGCTTTACCAACATCATCCCCTTCTTCGGCCCCTTCCTGGGCGCCATCCCCTCCACCTTCCTGATCCTGCTGGTCTCCCCCATCCAGGCGGTCTATTTTGTGATCTTCATTCTGGTGCTCCAGCAGGTGGACGGCAACATCATCGGCCCCCGCATTCTGGGCGACTCCACGGGCCTTTCCAACCTCTGGGTCATCATCGCCATCCTGGTGGGTGGCAGCTTCTTCGGCGTGGTGGGTATGTTCTTCGGCGTGCCGGTCTTTGCCTGCGGCTACAGCTTCATCACCTTCCTGGTGGAATGGCGGCTGAAAAAGAAAAACCTGCCCCTGGATTCCAAGGCGTATCTAGTGGATGAAGTGGTGTCCCCGCCGGAAAAAGAGGGCGAAAAAGCGAAGGAATCCTGATAAAGTCCTTGCAATCCCCTGCCCTATCCTGTACAATAATGCCTTGCGGAATACCCCGGTGTTCCGCAAGGCTCCTTTTTTACAACTGAATCAGAAGCCGTATCTTAAGGGCACCGCCCGCACACTGACCCACCGCGGCAGTGATGAAAGGAAGTACACCAATGAAGAAACGACTCACCGCATTCCTTCTGGCAGCGCTTATGTGCACCGGACTTTGCGCCTGCGGCAGCAAAGCCGAAAGCCCCTCCCAGTCTGCCACCGCTCCCCCGGCCAGCTCCACCGAGAGCGCCAATAAGGCCGCCAACGCCGTGACCGTTGGCATCGCGCAAGACCTTGACAACAGTCTTGACCCCCACAAAGCCGTGGCGGCAGGAACTAAGGAAGTCATGTTCAACGTATTTGAAGGTCTGGTTAAACCCACCTCCAACGGAGATCTGATCCCTGCCGTCGCCTCAAACTACACCGTTTCCGAAGACCACCTCACCTATACCTTCACCCTCCGCGAGGGCGCGAAGTTCCACAACGGTGACGCGGTGACCGCAGAGGATGTCGTATATTCCCTCAAGCGTGTCGCCGCCCCCACTGAGACAGGTGTTGTCCAGGTGGAGGCGCTTTCTATTATGGCCGATGTGGCGGCCGTGGACGAGCGCACCGTGGCCATCACCCTCACCGAGCCCAGCAACGAGTTTATCTCCTACCTGACCGTTGCCATCCTCCCCGCGGACTACACCGAGCAGGACACCAAGCCCGTTGGCACCGGCCCCTTCACCTTTGCCTCCCGCTCCGCCCAGGAAAACATCATCCTGGCCAAGTTTGAGGAGTACTGGGGCCAGAAGGCCTACCTGGACCAGGTGACCTTCCGCATCATCGAAAACGCCGAGGGCCTTCTGATGGGCCTCCAGTCCGGCGCCATCGACATCTGCTCCCACCTGACCACCACCCAGGTCTCCCAGCTCAGCGACAGTGAGTTCAGCATTGCCCAGGGCAACATGAACCTGGTGCAGGCCATGTACCTCAACAACGCCGTGGCCCCCTTTGATAACGTCCTGGTCCGCCAGGCCCTGTGCCACGCCATTGACCGCCAGATGATCCTGGACCTGGCCTTTGACGGCTACGGTACCCTCATCGGCTCCAGTATGTATCCCGCCTTTGGCAAGTATTTTGACGATACCCTCACCAACCACTACGCCTACGATGTGGACGCCGCCAAGGCCCTCCTGGCCCAGGCCGGCTATCCGGGCGGCTTTGACATGACCATCACCGTCCCCTCCAACTACCAGCCCCACATGGATACCGCCGAAGTGGTGGTGGAGCAGCTCAAGGCCATCGGCGTCAATGCCGTGATCCAGCCTGTGGAGTGGGAGACCTGGGTCAGTGAGGCTTATGTGGGCCGCAACTTCCAGGCGACTCTCGTGGGCGTGGACGCCTCCACCATGACGGCCCGTGCCCTGCTGGAGCGCTTCACCTCCACCTACTCCAAGAACTTCATCAACTACAATAACGCTGAGTACGACGCCCTCTTCGCCCAGGCCCAGGCCTGCTACGATGACGCGGAGCAGACCGCCCTCTACAAGGCCATGGAGCGCAACCTCACCGAAAACGCCGCCAACGTCTACATCCAGGACCTGGCGGACCTGGTGGCCGTGCGGAAGGGCCTGACGGGCCTGGAGTTCTATCCCATCTACGTGCTGGACCTTTCCACCGTCCGCTACGAGGGATAACGAGAACCTATGAATTTATGGCTGCTTCATAACGGCCATGCTCCCGGAAAGGAGATGATACCATGAAATACGCATTGAAACGCATTTTGCAGTTTATGCTCACCATGGTCATCGTCTCCTTTTTGGCGTTTTTGGCCTTTGACCTGATCTCCGGCGACGCTGCCACCGCCCTCCTTGGCACCGAGGCAACGGAAGAGGCCCTGGCCGCCCTGCGGGAGGAAATGGGCCTGACCCGTCCCCTCCCGGTGCGCTACGGCGAGTGGCTCCTGGGCTTTTTCACCGGAAACCTGGGCGTTTCCTACATTTACCATCAGAGCGTCAGCGAGCTAATTGCCCCCAAGATCGCCGTGACCCTCCTTTTAAGCTTTGTAAGCTTTTTGCTGATCGTCCTGATCTCCATTCCCCTGGGTCTTTCCGCCGCCAAGCGCAGCGGCGGTATCCTGGAGGCATCCTCCTCCGCCTTCAACCAGCTTTGCATGGCGGTGCCCCCCTTCTTTACCGGTATGCTCCTGTCCTATGTCTTCGGCATTATGCTCAAATGGTTCATGCCCGGTAATTTCCCGGACCTTCACACGGACTTTGGTGGCGCTATGAAGCATATTTTCTTCGCCGCCATCGCCATTGCCATCCCCCGCATCGCCATGACCGTGCGAATGCTCAAAAGCACCATCCAGTCCGAGATGCGCAAGGACTATGTCCGCACCGCCATCTCCCGGGGCAACGACCGCAGCGCCGTGCTCCGCGTCCATGTACTGAAAAACTCCCTGGTGCCCGTCATCTCCTTCCTGGCTCAGACCATGGCGGAGATCGTGGCCGGCGGCATCGTGGTGGAGCAGGTATTTTCCATCCCCGGCCTGGGGCGGATGCTGGTCAGCTCCATCTCCAACCGGGACTACCCGGTGGTCCAGGCCATCATCGTGATCCTGGCGCTGTGGGTGGTGCTCTCCGGCACCCTTGCCGACCTTGTGAACCAGCGCATCGACCCCCGCCTGCGGCTTGGAGGTGACCGATGAAAAAGAAGATGAACGGCTTCCTCCTGGCGGGCCTTGCCATTACCGGTCTTTTGACCGCGGCCATCCTCCTGGGAACGGTCTGGACCCCCTACGACCCCGCCGCCATGTCCGGCAGCGAAAAATACCTGGCCCCCTGTCTCCAGCACCCCTTCGGGACGGACAACTTTGGCCGGGATATCCTCTCCCGCGTGATGAAGGGGGCGGGGACCACCTTCTTCATCGCCGTTTTGACGGTTCTCATCGGCGCCGTCTTCGGCACCGCCGCCGGCGCCCTCACCGGGTACTTTGGCGGTATTGTGGATGATGTGCTGATGCGCCTGAACGACGCCCTGACCGCCTTTCCCAGCATTTTGCTGGCCCTGGTGGTCATCTCCCTGATGGGACCGGGCAAGACTTATAACGTAGTGCTGGCCCTGGGCCTTGTGTTCATCCCCAGCTTTGCCCGGGTGACCCGTACCGCCTTCGCCTCCGCCCGGGATGTAAACTACATCAAAAGCGCCCGTCTCATGGGCGCCTCCTCCGGACGGATTCTCCTGGTCCATATCCTGCCCAACACCATGAACGTACTGCTCCCCTCCATCACTATCGGCTTTAATAATGCGGTCCTGGCCGAGGCCTCCATGAGCTATCTGGGCGTGGGCGCAACGCCTACCGACGCTTCTTTGGGCTATATGCTCTCCGAGGCCCAGGGTATGTTCGGCCGCGCCCCCTGGTACGCCCTTTGTACCGGAGCTGTCATCGTGCTGTTGGTCTTTGGCGTGGGCCTCATCGGCGAGGGATTGCAGCGCCGGGAAGGAGGTGTGGGCTGATGCTGGAGATCAAAGATTTGCGCGTAAAGTTCCACAACCGGACCCGTGAGGCCGTCTCCGGCGTGTCCCTCACCATCCATGACGGCGAGATCTTAGGTTTGGTGGGCGAATCCGGTTCCGGCAAGTCCGTCACCGCCATGAGCATCGCGGGCCTGCTCCCCCGCAAGCAGTGTTCCTACTCCGGCGAGATCTTATTGGACGGAGCGGAGCTTTTGCACATTGACCGCAAGGAGCTGCGAAAGCTCCAGGGCAAGTCCATCGGCGTTGTGTTCCAGGAGCCTATGAGCGCCATGGACCCGCTGATGAAGGTGGGCGCGCAGGTGGAAGAAGTGCTGCGCATCCACACCAAAATGACCAAGGCAGAGCGGAAG
>JAFOCY010000177.1 GCA_017380995.1 Oscillibacter sp.
ATCCTCCTCAGATCTCAATTTTGCCGTTTTCTACCCGAAACACCTTTCCTCCAAGAAGCTCGGGCAATCTGTCATCCTCACAGCAGGTGATAAACACCTGTCCGCCGGCAATACGGTTGAGCACGAATTCCTGGCGTTTAGGGTCTAATTCGGATAAAACATCATCCAAAAGGAGAACAGGATATTCTCCTACTACATTTTTATAGATCTCCCGCTCGGCCAGTTTCAAGGCAAGCGCCGCCGTCCGGGTTTGACCCTGAGAGGCAAACTGCTTGGCGCTGCGGCCGTTGATGTCCACCAAAAGGTCATCCTTGTGGGGACCGGAGAGGCAAAGCCGGGAAGAACGCTCCGCAGCCTGGTGAGACTCCATGTGGCGTCTGAGCTGTTCTGTGAGAACGGAAAGATCTGCTCCAGGATCAGTAACAGAAGAAACGGTCTGATAAGAAACCGTCAATTCCTCTTTTCCGCCGGAGCATTCCCGGTGATGAATGGCGGCGTATTCATGAATTTTTGCGGAAAACTGGCTGCGGTAATGCACGATCAGCGCTCCGTAACGGACCATCTGCTCATTGAACTCCGGCAAAAGGGCCAGCAGGTCCGGCCGCTCTTCACTGTCCCTTAAAATACGGGTCTTATGCTCGTACGCCTTGTGATAGGCAGCCAGGGCCTGGGCATACCGGGGACGAAGCTGGCACAAGGCCGTATCCATAAACTTTCTGCGCTCATTAGCCCCTTCCCGGATCAGATACAGATCCTCAGGACAAAAGAACACCGTATTATAGACCTCGCTGAGGGCAGCGGCATTTTTCGCGGTGACTTTATTGACCGTCAGCTTTCTTCTCCTGTCCCGGTAGAGATCCGCGGTAACGGTAAAATCCCGGTCCCGGGCAAAGACCTTCGCCGTAAGAGAAGCAGAATTCGCATCAAAACGGATCATTTCCTTATCCGTTCTGGCCCGGGGACTTTTGCCGCAGGAGAGATACGCAAGAGCTTCCAGAAGGTTGGTCTTTCCCTGCGCATTGGGCCCAAAGATCACATTGCACTTAGGATCAAAGATCAGGGTCTCATTTTCATAATTGCGAAAGGACTGAAGCGTCAGCGCATCAATCCGCATATTGTAAGCCAATTTCCTGGCCGTCAAAGAAGACCACATCGCCGGGGCGGAGCTTTTTGCCCCGCTGGGTGCAGACCTCTCCGTTGACCTGGGCCTCGCCCTCCTGAATGCGCTCCTTGGCTTCGCCTCCGGTCTCCACCAGATTACAAAGCTTCAAAACATCCTGAAGGCGGATAAATTCTGTAGTGATCGTCACAATTTTCATAGGATACTCCTCTCCTTACTGCGCATTTTTCAGACGCACCGGAAGGACCATATACAGGAAATTCTCTTCTCCATCCGTGGGAACGATGATGGCGGGGGTAATGCCCGTATTGAGTTCGATCTTCACCGTATCGGCCGGGGCGTAACGCAGGGCCTCCATCAAATAGCGGTTATTGAAGCCGATCTCCAGCCCGTCGCCGTCGCCTGCCACAGGACAGACGTCCTTGGCGTCGCCGTTGCCGGTTTTTGCGCTAAGGTGGACCTTGTCATGGTCAAAGCGGCAGCGGACAGGGCTTTTAAGCTTGTCGGAAATCACGACGCTGACGCGGTCAATGCTGCGAATCAGATCCTTGGTCTCCGCCACGATGGAAATGGGGTTATTGCGGGGAATGGCCCGCTTATAATCCAGGAATTCACCTTCCAGACGGCGGCAGATCAGCTGAGTAGCCCCTACTTCAAACAGAAGGTGACGCTTGCCCAGGGTAACGGTGGCCAGATCCTCCGTATCGGCGCAGATATTTTTTACTTCATTCAAAGCACTGCCGGGGGCAACAAAGGAGAAAGCGCCGCCCTGGATATGCTCGATGGGTTCCCGGCGGTAAGCCAGGCGGAAACCATCCACTGCCACCATGGTAAGACCCATGTCACCGATCTCAAAGAGAGCGCCGGTATGGATGGGACGGGCCTCATTGGTGGAAACGGCAAAAGCGGTCTGGTCGATCATATCCCGCAGGACCTTTTGCTGAATGGAAATGGCGTATTCGTCTTCCACCTCAGGAAGTTCGGGATAATCGGCAGCGGAGATGCCGGAAATATCAAAGTCGGCGTCGCCGCAGGAAACGTGAACGGTAAGCTTGTCGTCTGCGGTGAACACCACCACATCGTCAGGCATACGGCGGATGATATCACCAAAAAGACGGGCATTTAACACGATATCGCCCTGGGCTCCCACTTCGGCGGGAACGGCAGTGCGGATGCCGGTCTGCATATTGTAGCCGGAGACAGTAACCTGGTCGGCAACATGGAGCAGCAGACCTTCCAGCGCGGGGATGGAGCTTTTGGGAGCCACAGCCCGGCTGGCAACAGAAATGGCGCTTTGGAGCAGCACCTTTTCGCAGCTGAATTTGATCATACGCTTGCTTCCTCTCTTTTAGAGTTTTGCTATGAAAAAGAATAAAATGTATATTTATTTAGGATTTGCAGTTATAGAGGGAAAAATTGTGGAGAAGTCGAAAAAGCTGAGAAATTGCAAGGCTTTGACGTTCCACAAGAGGAGTTGAAAAAGAATGTTGATTTTCCACGGGAAATTAGGAGGGGGGAAGTTTTCCCCAGAGTTTCCGGAGGGAATCCACAAAAAAGTGTGGAAAAAGGGTAAACGGAGGGTAATCACGGTTGGTGTGCTGATCAGACCCTCCGGATGCTGCCAAAGGGTCGTTTTTTCAGCGCTTGGAGTTGATGTTGGTCTTGATTGCCTTGACCTTCTCGGCAAAAGCACTGTCGGACTTCATCTTTTTCTCTACCTGCTGAATGGAGTACAGCACAGTGGAGTGGTCACGGTTGTCAAAGACCTTACCGATCTCATCCAGGGAAAGGGAGGTCATATTGCGGATGAGATACATGGAGACCTGGCGGGCCTGGGTGGCGTCACGGTTTCTCTGCTGGCCCTGGATGATGGACTGATCCACATTATAGTATTTGGAGATGTACTCCAAAATGGCTTCGGGGGTGGGGATATACTCGTTGGAACGCTTGACGATATCCTGGATGGCCCGGGCCACGGATTCCTCATCAGCGTCATTGCCCAGCAGGTCCTTGAAGGCCATGACCTTATTGATGGTTCCCTCGATCTGACGGACATTGGCGGTGACATTTTCCGCGATATAGGCGCAGACCTTGTCGGGAAGCTCCAGACCAAGAAGAACAGCCTTGTTCCGGATGATGGCAAGGCGGGTCTCAAAGTCGGGAGGAGCAACGTCCACCAGAAGGCCCCATTCAAAGCGGGTGCGCAGACGGTCTTCCAGCATGGTCATCTCAGAGGGGGGGCGGTCGGAGGTCAAAACGATCTGGCGGCCGGACTCGTAGAGAGTATTGAAGGTATGGAAAAATTCTTCCTGGGTCTGCTTTTTGCCGGCAATAAACTGCACGTCGTCAACCAGGAGCAGGTCCGCCTGGCGGTACTTTTCCCGCATTTCGGCGGTTTTGTGGGGACCTTCCTGAATGGCGCGGACCAGCTCGTTGGTCAGCTCATCGCCCTTGACGTAGGCAATGCGGGCATTGGGATCGTTGCGGCGGATGACATTGGCGATGGCGTAGATCAGATGGGTCTTTCCAAGACCGGAATCACCGTAGATCAGCAGGGGGTTATAGTTCTGGGCGGGATGGTCCGCAACTGCCTTGGAAGCGGCGTGGGCCAGCTTGTTGCTGGGACCGACCACAAAGGTATCGAAGGTGAATTCATCAGAGGTAAAGCGCTCGCTCTGCCGCTTGGAATTTGAGTTGGCGCTGTTCATGGACATATAGGCGTTGTCATCCAGAATCGTGACATTAAAGTCAATGGAGAACATATCCTTCAAAACGCCTTTGATGTTATCCATATAAAAGGACTCCACGGAGGACTTTTTAAAATCATTGGCACAGTGAAGGACCAGTGTGTTGCCTCGCAGCTCCACCACTTCCAGTTCGTCAAACCAGGTGTTGATGGTGGTTTCCGACAGCTCCACTTTCAGTTTGTTCAAAATGTTTTGCCAAAGATCGGCAACGTTATTCAAAAGGGAACACCTCTCTCTCTAAGTAAAAGGGTATAATACTCGAAGATAAATCATTATAACATAAAGAAAAAAATCAGGCAATACATATTCTATATTATAGTATTACTTTCTTGCTGTTCTTTTAGACAGGCACAAGGCCGCGGAATTGGCTGTTTGTCTTAAAAATCCGGTATTTTTTCGCATAAAAAGAAAAAATTATAGTTGACACCTCTTGACGCTGTGTGGTATACTCACCTATGCGTCAAAAGACGCCCTAAATAAGTTTACTGCGCCCATTTTCGAAAGAACTGGGTGTCGAGTAAGTGCCGCACCGCTTGTCGGGCGGCCGGGAATAATTACAGGAGGTGTCTCAACATGGCAACGAAACGTACCTACCAGCCCAAGAAGCTCCACGGCCAGAAGGTCCACGGCTTCCGCAAGAGAATGGCTACTGCCAACGGCCGCAAGGTCCTGGCCCGTCGCCGCGCCAAGGGCCGCGCTCGTCTTTCCTACTAAGCGCGTTGTGGGAGACACTTGAACAATCCATTCAGGGACGGCGGGTCTCCAGCGGAGCCTTCCGTCCCTAATCGAGTTTTTGTTCAAGCATCAGGAGAGAGTATGAAAAAAGCGGTCACGATCAAGGAAAATTATGAGTTTCGCCGGCTGTACCGAAAGGGCGCCTCGGCGGTGAGCGGCAGCATGGTCATCTACTGCCGGAAAAATAACCTGGGCCATAACCGTCTGGGACTCACCGTCAGCGTGAAGGTAGGCAAGGCCGTGGTGCGCAACCGCACCCGCCGCCGCCTGCGGGAGGTCTACCGGCTGAATAACCCTGCCTTGAAGCAAGGCTGGGATATTATTCTGGTGGGGCGGGGCAGAACTGCCACCGTTCCCTGGAAGGAACTCAACGCTACGTATCTGCGCCTTTGCAAAAAGCTTTCGCTTTTGGAGGGGCAGGAATGAAGAGAATCAAAAAGGTGATGCTGGGCATAATCCGGTTTTACCAGAAAGCCATTTCTCCTCTTCGTCCCCGCTGCTGCAATTACATCCCTACCTGTTCCCAGTACGCGCTGGAGGCCATTGAAAAATACGGCCCGCTCAAAGGCGGCTGGATGGCCTTCCGGCGTATTTTGCGCTGTCATCCTTTTCATAAGGGCGGGTATGATCCTGTTCCTTAAATAGGAAAAAGAAAAGACAAACCGACCACGCAACGCAAGTCCCTTTGACTCCCCAACAATTTTTGGAGGACAATACTTATGTTTTCTAGCATTGGATACGTGATTTGTATCCCCTTCGCGCTGCTGGTTAAGCTGTTCTACAACATGACCGGCTCCTACGGCGTGGCGATCATCCTCTTCACCGTGGCAGTGAAGCTGATCCTGCTTCCCTTCCAGATCAAGAGCAAGAAGAGCATGATCCGCATGAACCGTATGCAGGGCCGTATGCAGGACCTGCAGAAAAAGTACGCAAACAATCAGATGAAGCTCAACGAGGAGATGCAGAAGCTTTATGCTGAGGAGGGTGTCAATCCCATGGGCGGCTGCCTGTGGAGCTTCCTGCCCCTGCCCATCATGATTGCTCTGTACTCCATCATCCGCCAGCCCATCACCCGCTTTATGATGCTGGGTGAGGACGTGCTGTACAAGGCCATCGAAGCTGCCAAGGCTGCCGGTGCCAATATGGCTACCATTGTTCAGGTGGCTGAGGACGGCGCTATGAAGCTGGATAAGACCGGTCTTCCCCTGGTGCAGCCCTATGGCGAGATCAACCTCGTGAAGGTCCTGCCTGAGATCGCTCCCGAGTTCTGCGAGAGCGTGGAGGGCTGGATGAGCCTGAATTATAGCTTCCTGGGCCTGGATCTTGCCAGCACCCCCTGGGAAGTTGTGACTTCCTTTGCTTTGAATGCTGCGTTCTTCGGAATGCTGCTCATTCCCATTATCACCGGTCTTTCCCAGCTGGTCATGACCATGTATACCATGAAGAACCAGCCCTCCAATGCCGGTAACGCTTCCATGAAGATGATGATGTACACCATGCCCTTGATGACCGTGTACTTCGCCTTCGTGATGCCCGCCGCCCTGGGTGTGTACTGGATCGCCCAGAGCATCTTCTCCTTGATCCAGGAGGTCTTTATGACCAAGATCTTCAACAAGAAGATCGAGGAAGAGGAAAATGCCCGCTACGAGGCTATCCAGGCTGACCGTCAGCGCCGCATTGAGGAAGGCAAGCGTCTCCAGGAGGAGCGCAAGAACCAGCAAGTCCAGAAGCAGACCCTGCGTGAAAAGCAGAAAGCTGCCCAGGTTGCCAAGGCTGAGAAGGCCAAGAAGGCTGCCTCCAGCACCACCGAAGCCGGCCGCGTGGGTGACCGTCCTTACGCCCGTGGCCGTGCCTACAAGGAAAATCGTTACGACGACTAAATTAGGAGCTCTTACATGAGAGATTTTATTGACGTAACGGGCAAGACTGAGGACGAGGCCATCAAAAAGGCACTGGCCCAGCTGAACCTGGACCGTTTTGACGTGTCCGTGGAGGTGCTGGAGCGCGCCAAGAGCGGTTTCCTGGGCATCGGCGCCGCTCCCGCCAAGGTCCGTGTGTACTACGGAGAGGAAGAGGAAGTTGTGATTCCTGCCCCCGTGGTGACTGAGAAGGCTGAAAAGCCTCAGCAGCCCCGCAAAGAAAAGAAGAAGCCGGCTGAGAAGACCGAGAAGGTCGCCAAGGCCGAGAAAAAGGCTGAAAAGCCTGCAAAGACCGAGAAGGTGGAAAAGCCTGC
>JAFOCY010000178.1 GCA_017380995.1 Oscillibacter sp.
GACCCCACCAAGGTGGACCGTTCCGCTGCCTACGCTGCCCGCTGGGTCGCCAAGAACATCGTGGCTGCCGGCCTTGCCAAGCGCTGCCAGGTCCAGCTGGCTTACGCCATCGGTGTTGCCCGCCCTGTGAGCGTCCTGGTGGATACCTTCGGCACCGGCGTTGTCAGCGATGATAAGCTGGAGGCCGCCGTGGAGAAGGTCTTTGACCTGCGTCCCGCCGCCATCATCCGGGATCTGGGCCTGCGCAAGCCTATCTACCGCCAGCTGGCCGCCTACGGCCACATGGGCCGCGAGGATCTGGGCGTTGCCTGGGAGAAGACGGACCGCGTGGAGGCCCTGAAGGCTGCCATCGCAGAGTAATGTGCATGACCGCGCCGTTTTATAACGGCGCGGTTTTCCTTCTTTCGGAGAATAACAGGTGAAAAATCCCTTTTCTTCTGGTATCATGAAGAAAATAGTTGTGGAGGATACCATGGAAAATAAAAACAAACTGGGCCGCAGTATCCAGGTGCTGCGGGAGAGCCATATGATGACCCGGGGCGACCTGTCCCAGATCCTGGGGATCACCCGGAAGGAACTGGTGGAGTGGGAAGAGGGCCGCGCCCTTCCAAAGGCAGAACAGATCGTGGAGCTGGCAGGGTATTTCAGCGTGGATCCCCGGTCCCTGGTGGATGAGCCCGGAACGGAGGGACCGGAGGAGATGGAGCGCCCTGCCGGGAAAGGCGGAAAAAAGCTGGCGGCAGGCGTGATTGTGCTGGTCCTGGGTGTTTTTGCCCTGCTCCTGGGCGTGGGCCTTCTCCAGGGGCTGAGTGCGGATATGGGTGGAGCACCCGCCTCTTCCGAGGCGGAGGAGCCCATCCCCCTGCCGGAGTGCCTGACCCTGGCAGAAGTAGAGCTTACCGCCTGGGACCTTGATGGGGACGGCGAAGCGGAACTGGTGAACCCGGAGGGGAAGGAGATCCTTCTTTTGCGGGACGGAAAGGCCTACGCCCTTGCGGAGCCCCTTGGAAAGGGACAGACCCTCACCGCACAGGACGGTGTCTTTATCGTGAAAAACAACGAGGGCGAGAGCCGCATCTATTCCCGGCTGCGGGATGGGGCGATCTACCCTGCGGGCTAAAAGGAAAAGCCGCATCACGTAAGTGGTGCGGCTTTTTGCGGGCCGACTGGTATGCGGCCCCTACGTGTGCGGCCTATTTTCCATGGTTCTTGACGGTGTTCATCAAATGCGCTAAAATAGCTCCAATATTTGTGGTTAGGAGTGGTCCTATATGCCCGGAATTTCTGTGATCCTGCCTGTTTACCAGGGGGAACGTTACCTTGAAAAATGCGTGGAGAGCGTGTGCAACCAGACCTTTTCCGACTGGGAGCTGCTCATCGTGAACGACGGCTCCACCGACGCTACCGCCGCCATCGCGGATAGCTGCGCCGGGAAGGATGCGCGGATCCGCGTGTTCCACCGGAAGAAAAACGGCGGCGTCAGCGAGGCCCGGAACCTGGGATTGCGGGAAGCAAAGGGGGATTTTATCGCCTTTTTGGACGTGGATGACCGCTATGAGTGCAACGCGCTGGAAAAGCTGTGGACCCTGACGGAGCAGGGGGCGGATACCGCCGGCTGCGGCCATCTTGTTCTGGGGGCGGACGGTGCCAAGACGGCGGCAAAGCTCCTTCCCGCCGGTGTCTACGGTCGTGACGATATTTCGGAAAAGCTGGTGATTCCCCTTTTGGCCCGCCGGCTGCAGCTGCCCGTTCTGGGAGGCCAGGTGTGGCGGTATCTCTTTTCCGCAAAGATCATCCGGGAGGGAAAGCTGTCCTTTTACGGCACCTATAAGGAGGACGAGCTGTTCACCCTGGAGTATCTGTGCCGGTCGGAGAAGCTGGCTGTGACGGAGGAGCCCCTCTACCGCTATTTCCAAAACCCCTCCGCCTTCCGCCTGGAGTACCGCAAGGACCTGGAGCGCCGGTTTGACCACTACTTTACCCGCAAGTGCGCCATCGCCAAGAAGTACGGCCTGGAGGCGCCCTTGTGGCGGGAGAACAATCTTTGGGCGGGCCTGCTTGTCCTGACGGAGAATGCCTACCACAAGGGAAATCCCGCCAAGACCAAGGAAAAGCAGAAGGCAGTTGAAGCCCTCTGTAAGCGGGAGGACTTTGCCGCCGCCATCGCCGCCCTGGTCCCTGAGGGGCTGCACCCCAACCGGCAGATGACCGCCAACTACATCCGGGGCAGACACTTCTTCCTCCTGACCCAGATGTTCCGCCTGAAATACGGGATCTAAAAGAAAGGACCGCTCCGATGGATGAAGTGACCCCAAAAAGTTAGACAAATATTTCTAACATAAATTATTCAAGCAGCCGAAAGGGCTTGCTGTCTGTGTAATGCAGGCGGCAAGCCCTTTAGTCTTGCCTTGATACGCCTGTTATTGTAGTAATCGATGTATTCAATCAGTTCTTGTTTGAAGTGATCCATGGACTCGAACTCTTGCAGATAGAGCAACTCACTCTTGAGATGTCCAAAGAAATTTTCCATCACAGCGTTATCGTAGCAGTTGCCTTTTCGGCTCATGCTCTGTCGAACGCCCTTCGTCTGCAGCATTTCAACATATCGTTTGTGTCGGTAGTGCCAACCTTGATCAGAATGGAGCAACAGTTTTGTGTTGTCTGGTATCTTAGCAAAGGCTTGCTCAAGCATAGTAATCACCATTGGCAGATTGGGACTGTGGGATAATGTGTAGCTCACAATATCACCACTGCACAAATCAAGAATCGGGGACAGATACAGTTTCTGCCCAAACAGGCGAAACTCCGTTACATCCGTGACCCACTTCTGGTTCGGTTTCTCTGCACGGAACTCGCGATGCAGAACATTGTCTGCCGTAGTTCCCTGTTCTCCCTTATAAGAGCGATATTTTTTCATTCTAATGCGGCAAATAAGCCCTAACTCTTTCATTAACCGCTGAACAGTCTTGTGATTCAGCAGGATACCTCGGTTATGCAATTCATCTGTGATGCGACGATAACCATATCTTCCCCTGTTTTCATGGTAGATAGCAGCAATCTCTTCTTTGGCTCGGGCATACTTATCCACTTCGTTCTGCCGCCTGCTGTGATAGTAAAAAGTAGACCGGGGCAGCTCTATGATTTCCAGCAACACATCTATCCTAAATTCTCGCCTTAGTTCCAGAATCACCTTTGTTTTTTGCTCCTGTGTTGCGCTTCTTCCAAAACCAAGGCTTGCAATTTTTTTAAGTATGCGACCTCCGCTCTTAAACGCTGATTCTCTGCCAGCAGATCTTCTTCCAGCTTCTTATCAAATTTTAGTGGTCTGTCCTGGGAATTCCCTTTGGTTCCACGCCCTCGCCGGTCGATATGAAGTGCTTCCGGTCCCTCAGTCAAATAGATTCGTTCCCAGTCGCACACCCGCTGCTTTGCAACTCCAAATCGCTTTGCAGTCTCTACGCACCCCAATTTTTCGTTGCGCATGGTTTCTACAACCATCTGTTTGAATTCCCCCGGATACGGTACTCCCTTTGGCATAGAAAAACACCCCATTTCTTAGTACAAGTATACCATACTTGTCTAACAAATGGGGTGCAGTTCA
>JAFOCY010000179.1 GCA_017380995.1 Oscillibacter sp.
ATGACCTCCCCTGCATGGACGATGACGACCTGCGCCGGGGAAAGCCCACAAACCATAAGGTTTACGGCGAGACGCTGGCAGTCCTGGCAGGTGATGCCCTGCAAAGTGAGGCCTACCGGCTGATCCTGACCGCTCCCGGCGTTGGAGCGGAGGAGCGGGCAAACTGTGCCCTGATCCTGGCCCGGGCTGCCGGTGCGGATGGGATGGTGGCCGGCCAGGTGCTGGATACCCTCCATGCGCCTCAGACGGAAGACGACCTTTCCCAGGTCCACGCCCTGAAGACGGGGGCCATGATCGCCGGGGCCTGCCGGCTGGGTGTGGCTGCCGCGGGAGGCGGGGAAGGCTTCCTGGCTGCGGCGGAGGAGTATGCCCTCTCCCTGGGTCTTGCCTTCCAGATCCGGGACGATATGCTGGATGTGTGCGGCGATGAAGCCACCTTCGGAAAGCCGATCGGCTCGGATAAGGAGGAGGGAAAGGTCACCTATGTGGACCTTTTGGGCCTTGCAGGCTGCGAAGAAAAGGTGGCGGCGTGTACCCAAAAGGCTGTTGCGGCGGTCCGGGACTATGACCGGGACGGCTTTTTGACCCAGCTGGCACTGGATCTGGCACACCGGAATAAATAAACGGTATCTACAGGGGCTGTCTTGAAAGAGACAGCCCCTGTATTTGCCAGGACGGCCAAAAAATTTCTTAAAAAATTAACAGATTGCGTATACGGAATATGTTGTATATTTATTGAAACTATGTTATACTCACTCTTGCTAAGCGGCGGCGCAGTATTCTAGTCAGATCTGCCGTTTCCTAAGGAGGGCCTAAAAATCCTCTAAAGGGCATATCGATGAAACCCGTGGTGCCTGCTTGAAACGCCCAGTTTTGGGTGGGTGCTGGGGGGAAGCGCGTTTTTGGCGCGCTTGCGGACTCAGGGCGCTTTCCAATGGCATGGTTATCCCGACCCTGTTTCCGTGGAGACCTGTTCTTGTGCGCGGACGTACTCCCGTTGTGGTATTTCCGAGCCGCGTACGAAACAGATTGTGAACCTGCAATGCGGTGCATCGGCCAGGTGCCGTAACGCTGTGTGCAGATGTAGCCTGCCTTGAGTGGGGCGGGTGGATGAGGGAACAACGCGGCTTTTCGCCCCGGCCAGGGCAAAGCCCGCGATCGCCCTTTGAAACCCGGTCTGCAAAAGAGGCTAACGAAATGGATAGACTGTGGTGGAAAACACCTAGGCTGTCGAAATAGCGAGTAGGACAGAAAAAGGATTGCAGTGCGGACTAAGTGGCAATCGGGTAGCGTGGAAGGCAACGCCGCGCCGCAGCACCGAAAGGGGAACCGCCTCCATCGGCAACGAGAGGTGTGCTGCGGGGAAATCCAACCCGTACCTAAGCCGTAAGATTTACTTTTTCTGCTGCCGTCGGCTTAGCAAAACAAAAACCATGCGGGGTAAGGGGAGACCTTTACCCCGATCTTCTAACTGGAGGTCATTTTTTGAAAAAGAACCCCAAACCGGAGAAAAAGGGCGGACACGCTTCCAAATCCCACTGGGCGGCAACGGCATTTTGTTTGGCGGTGGCATTGTCTGCGGCGTTGAGCCTTGCATCGGAAGCGATGCTGAGCGGCGCGGGTTTGGCCATCGCGCTTTTCATTTTGTGTCTGTTTATTCTCCTTGGTATCCTTTTTGATATCATTGGCGTGGCCGTTACTGCTGCAGATCCCAAGCCCTTCCATTCCATGGCGGCCCATAAGGTCAAGGGCGCTAAGGAGTCGTTAAAGCTGCTGAAAAACGCATCCACGGTCTCCAGCGTCTGCAACGACGTGGTAGGCGATATCTGCGGCATCGTCAGCGGCACCACCACCACGGTTATCGTGGTGCGGCTTCAAGGTCTTTTGGACTTTGTACCTGCCCTGGTGCTGTCCGTGGGTCTCACGGCCCTGGTCTCCGGTTTTACCATTGGCGGTAAAGCACTGGGCAAGGGTGTAGCCATGAAGTCCAGCACCAAAGTGGTGTATTTTGTGGGCCGGGTGATCAGCGTATTTCACCGGTAAATTTACAAAAGACGTCCTTCCGCTTTTTTGGAAAGGAGTATCATCGTGATCTTAGAGATGATTCATTCCCCAGCCGACGTAAAGGCGTTGGAAAAAGACCAGCTGCCCCTTCTTTGCCGGGAGCTGCGGGAATTTCTGATCGAGCATATTTCTAAAACCGGAGGCCACCTGGCCTCCAATCTGGGGGCCGTGGAGCTGACGGTGGCCATCCACCGGGTCTTTGACACGGAACAGGACCGATTGGTCTTTGATGTGGGCCACCAGTGCTATGTCCATAAGGCCCTGACGGGGCGGCAGGAGCTGTTTGATACCCTCCGTCAGCTGGATGGACTTTCCGGCTTCCCCAAGCCCTACGAGAGCGTCCACGACGCTTTTATTGCCGGTCACGCCTCCAACTCTGTGTCTGTTGCCCTGGGCATGGCCCGGGCCAGAACTTTGCAGAAGGAGGATTACAGCGTTCTGGCCCTCATTGGTGATGGCGCCTTGACCGGCGGCCTTGCATACGAGGGACTCAACAACGCCGGGGCCTCCGGAGAGCCCTTCATCGTTATTTTGAATGACAACGGCATGTCCATCGACCCCAATGTGGGGGCCATGCCCTCTCATCTGGCCCAGCTTCGGTCCAAGCCCGCCTACTACCACTTCAAAAAGTGGTACCGGGGGCTCTTTGGTACCCAGCCCCAGAAAAATGCCCTCTACCGCTTCAACCACCGGCTGAAGACCACGCTGAAGCGAAATCTCTTCCCCCGGTCTACCCTCTTTGAGGATATGGGCTTTACCTATCTTGGCCCCATCGACGGCCATGATCTCCAGCGCCTTTGCGATGTGCTCCAGTGGGCAAAGGAGCAACAGCGGCCCGTGGTGGTCCATGTGAAGACGGAGAAGGGCAAGGGGTACGGCCCTTCCGAGAAGGAGCCGGGAAAGTTCCACGGTGTGGGCCCCTTTGATGTGAAAACAGGTCTGC
>JAFOCY010000180.1 GCA_017380995.1 Oscillibacter sp.
GACCATCCTCTCTTACGGCATCATGATCGGAGAAGCTCTGAAGGCCGCCGACATTTTGGCGGAGCAAGGCGTGGATGTGGAAGTCATCAAGCTCAACCGCGTCTCTCCTTTGGACGATGAGATGCTGGAGGGCTTCTTTGATAAAACCAAGACCCTCCTGGTGCTGGAGGACTCTTTTGTCGCCGGCTGTGTAGGCCAGCGTCTGGCTGCTACCCTTGCCAAGTACGGCAGGTGTCCTCAGCGGCTGATCCTGAAAAATCTTGGAAAGACCTTTGCCCCGGCAGGCACTGTGCCGGAGCTTTGGAAACGATTTGGTCTGGACGCGGATTCCGTTGCCCGGACTGTGCTGGAGGTAAAAAACCATGGCAAATAAGACCCGTCTGGACGTGCTCTTAGTGGAGCGGGGCCTTCAGGAGACCCGCCAGAAGGCCCAGGCCACCATTATGAGCGGCCTTGTATATGTAAATGGCCAGAAGGTGGATAAGCCCGGTACCGCCGTTTTGAATGACGCGCCCATCGAAGTGCGGGGCAATGCCCTGAAATACGTGAGCCGGGGCGGACTGAAGCTGGAAAAGGCCATGGCCACCTTCCCCATCGACCTTAGCGGTAATATCTGCGCCGATATCGGTGCTTCTACCGGCGGTTTTACGGATTGTATGCTCCAAAACGGCGCGGCCAAGGTCTACGCCGTGGATGTTGGCTACGGTCAGCTTGCCTGGAAGCTCCGCAGCGATGAGCGGGTGGTATGCATGGAGCGGACCAACGCCCGTTACCTCACCCATGAGCAGATCCCCGACGAGCTGGACTTTGCCTCTGTAGACGTAAGCTTCATCTCCCTGAAGCTGATCCTTCCGGCACTGTGCGGCCTTTTGAAAGAAGGGGGCCACGTGAGCTGCCTGGTGAAGCCCCAGTTTGAAGCAGGGAGAGAGAAGGTGGGCAAAAAGGGCGTGGTCCGGGACCCCGCGGTCCATCTTGAGGTGCTGGAAAACTTCCTGATCCATGCAAAGGAGTCTGGCTTTACAGTGCTTGGTATGACATTCTCTCCCATCCGGGGCCCTGAAGGAAATATTGAATACCTGGGCTTTTTGGAAAAGGGTGACTGGGTGGAGAAGGAGTTTGATCTCAAAGCCTTGGTGGAAGCTTCCCACGAGACTTTAAAAGAGCATGGGGAGGGAAATACATGAGCAAGCGCATCATCCTTTGCCCCAATCCCAACCGGGACCCGGGCATGAAGGCCACCCATGCGGCGGATAAGATTTTAAAAGAGATGGGTTTTTCCACTGTGGTGTGCTCTCCCTTCCGGGATCAGAAGGAAGGAGCCTTCGGAGATTATGAGACCCAGCCCCTGCCCCAGGAGATTAAAAACGCAGACCTTCTCATTACCTTTGGCGGCGACGGAACCATTTTGCACCTTGCAAAGCTGGCCGCGCTGAATAAGATCCCCGTCCTTGGCATCAACATGGGCGGACTTGGCTTTGTTGCCGAGCTGGAAGCCGGTGAGCTCAATGCCCTCTACAAGCTGAAAGAATGGGACTTCCAGACGGAGCAGCGTATGATGCTGGATGTTTCCGTGATCCGGGAGGGGCGCCAGATCTATACAAATCTGGGCCTCAACGACGCCGTGATCCGGGAGGGCCCCATCTCTCACGTGATCCATCTGAAGATCTCCTCTGATGGGCGGCATTTGGCCGATATTGCAGGCGATGGCGTCATCGTCTCCACCCCCACCGGCTCTACGGCTTATTCCCTTTCCGCCGGAGGCCCGGTGGTAGAGCCTACGGCCCAGGCCATGGTGGTCTGTCCCATCTGTATCCACAATATGCGCTTTTCCTCCTACGTCCTCTCCCCGGAGCATGTGCTCACGGTGGAGCTGGAGCGCAACGGCCGCAAGCCGGTGTATCTGTGCGTGGATGAGAGCCGGGCCTTTGCCCTCCGGTCCGATGACCAGGTGCAGGTCCGCCGGTCCAAGCATACCATTCGCCTTGTGAAGCTGAGTGAGAAGAGCTTTTGCGAAGTTTTTGCACAAAAAATGCTGCCGGGAGGATTTAACCATGAAAAATGACCGTCAGGCCATGATCCTGGAGATCATTGCCCAGGAAAATATCGAGACCCAGGAGCAGCTGCTGGGGCGCCTTTATGAAAAGGGCATCCGCTGCACCCAGGCCACCATCTCCCGGGATATTAAGGCCATGCACCTGATCAAGGAGCCGGTAGGCCACGGCGTTTATAAGTACGCTGTATCCAGCAACCGCACGAAGCTGAACTTCGCCGAGAAGCTGCGTACCATTTTCCGGGAGTCCATTACCTCGATTGCCAGTGCCCAGAACATCGTGGTCCTCAAGACCATGCCCGGTCTTGCCAGTGCCGCCTGTTCCGCCCTGGACAATATGGAGATCAATTATATGGTGGGTTCTCTGGCCGGAGATGACACGGCCTTCCTGGTGATGAAGGATGCGGAATCCGCAGAGAGCTTCTGCCGGGAAATTGAGGAAATGCTTTAACCATGCGGGGCGGCCATTGGCCGCCCGTTATCCTATCCAAGGAAAGAGGTTCGCTTATGCTGGAACTCCTTCACATTGAAAATATCGCCGTCATCGAGGAAGCGGACATCCAGTTCCGCCCTGGTTTTAATGCCCTCACCGGTGAGACCGGCGCGGGTAAGTCCATCGTCATCGACGCCATGAATGCGGTCCTTGGCGGCCGCACCTCCCGGGACCTGATCCGTACCGGAACGGACAAAGCTTTTGTCTCCGCAGCCTTTTCTTCCGTGCCGGCGGAGCTTCCGGGCCTTACGGAGTGCGGTGTGAGCCCGGACGAGAACGGGGAACTGCTGCTCCAGCGGGAACTGACAGCGGACGGTAAAAACTACTGCCGGGCCAACGGACGGCCCATCACCGTGGCCCAGATGAAGAAGATCGGGTCTGAGCTTTTGAATATCCACGGTCAGCATGACGGTACGGCCCTCCTGGATGAAGAGCAGCACGGATCCTATCTGGACCGTTTTGGACGGGTGGAGGAACCCTTTGCTGCCTACCGCGCCGTCTATGACCTTCTGGCCGACCTGCGAAGCCAGATCAAAGCCCTTCAGATGGATGAGGCGGAAAAGGCCCGGCGGATGGATAGTCTCCGCTTCCAGATCGGAGAGCTGGAGCGGGCAGAGCTGGTGGCCGGGGAGGAAGAGGAGCTGAATGCCCGGCGAAACCTCCTTCGAAACGGCGAGAAGTATCTTTCCGCCCTTGCCGGGGCGGATTACGCGCTCAACGGCGGAGACGAGGGCATGGGCGCCGTCAATGCCATCCAGGAGGCTGGCAATGCCCTGTGGTCTATCCGTACCCTGGACGAGGACCTGGGGGAACTGTACCAACGGCTGGAGCAGGCCAGAAGCGAGATCTATGACCTGGCGGAGACCATCCGGGATAAGCGGGAGGAGTTTGACTTTTCCCCCGCGGAGCTGGACAGCGTGGAGAGCCGGTGCGACCTTCTTTACCGATTGAAAAAGAAGTATGGCGCAACGGTGGAGGAGATGCTGGACTATCTGGACAAGTGCCGCGCAGAACTGGACGCCATGGAGACCGCGGATGATACCCTCCTCTACTTACAGCAAAAGCTAAAGAAGGCGGAAAAGGAAACTGCCGCCGCAGGCGCTGTGCTGACAAAGGCCCGCCGGGAGGCCGCGGCGATCCTGGAGCAGCGCATCCAGTCGGAGCTTCAGGATCTGGATATGAAGAAGGTCCGCTTTGCCATCGACTTTTCACCCAAGGACCCGGCTCCCGATGGCTGCGATGTGATCCGATTCCTCATGTCCGCCAATGCGGGCGAGGATCTCAAGCCCATTTCCCGCATCGCCTCCGGCGGTGAGCTTGCCCGTATCATGTTGGCGCTGAAAAATGTGCTCTCCGAGCAGGAGCAGATCGGCACCATGGTCTTTGACGAGGTGGATACCGGCGTATCCGGCCGGGCCGCTCAGAAGGTGGCGGAAAAGCTGGCCCAGGTGAGCCGGTGCAAGCAGGTCCTCTGTGTGACCCATCTGCCTCAGCTGGCTGCCATGGCAGATACCCATTTCAGCGTGGAAAAGGGCGAGCGGGGCGGCAGGACCTATACCAAGGTGGTGCAGCTGGACGAAGAAGCCCGAAAAGCTGAGCTGGCCCGTATCACCGGCGGCAACCATGTGACGGACGCCCTTTTGCAAAGCGCGGGAGAACTGCTGCATCAGGCTGCGGCCTACCGGGCAGGTTTGTAAGAACAAAATGGGGACATTTTCCCCGATATCCATTGACATTTTTTCAAAAATCCGTTACAATGCCACCTGTATAAAGCGAAGAAGAGGAAGAGTAGCCGTTTGCGCGCTGCAAAGAGAACCCCTGCTGTGGTGAAAAGGGGAGAGGGCGGAACGGTGAATACACCTTGGAGCTGGCACCCAAACGGCTATTGGCCCAGTAGGCGTGCTCCGGGAGCGCCCGTTACCGCGCGGGAGTGTGTTGGCACTCCACGAGGCCCCGCCTGCGAAGGCGGCGGCGAACCAGAGGTGGTACCGCGATTATTTCGCCCTCTGTCCCCACGGGACGGAGGGTGTTTTTATGTATAGCCTCCGTAAAAAAGTGGAAAAATCTACAAAAACGAAGGAGAATTTTACCATGCAGATCTACGAAGAACTGAAGGCCCGCGGCCTCATCGCCCAGGTCACTGACGAGGAAGAAATCCGTGAGATGGTCAATAACGGCAAGGCCGTTTTCTACATCGGCTTTGACCCCACCGCCGACTCTCTCCATGTGGGCCACTTTATGGCCCTGTGCCTGATGAAGCGCCTGCAGATGGCCGGCAACCGCCCCATCGCCCTCATCGGCGGCGGCACCGCCATGATCGGCGATCCCTCCGGCCGTACCGATATGCGCTCCATGATGACCAAGGAGACCATCCAGCACAACTGTGAGTGCTTCAAAAAGCAGATGGAGCGCTTCATTGAGTTTGGCGAAGGCAAGGCCATGATGGTGAACAATGCCGACTGGCTGCTCGGGCTCAACTACGTGGATTTTATCCGCGAGATCGGCGCTTGCTTCTCTGTGAACAATATGCTGCGTGCCGAGTGCTTTAAGCAGCGTATGGAGAAGGGCCTGAGCTTCCTGGAGTTCAACTATATGCCCATGCAGTCCTATGACTTCTACCACCTCTACAAGGAGTACGGCTGCAATATGCAGTTTGGCGGCAACGACCAGTGGAGCAATATGCTGGGTGGTACCGAGCTTATCCGCCGCAAGCTGGGCAAGGATGCCCATGCCATGACCATCACCCTGCTCCTTACCTCCGAGGGTAAGAAGATGGGCAAGACCGCCTCCGGCGCTGTGTGGCTGGACCCCAACAAGACCTCTCCCTACGACTTCTACCAGTACTGGCGCAATATCGAGGATGCTGACGTGCTCAAGTGCATCCGTATGCTGACCTTCCTGCCCCTGGAGCAGATCGACGAGATGGACTCCTGGGAGGGTGCTCAGCTCAACACCGCCAAGGAGATCCTGGCCTATGAGCTGACCAAGCTGGTCCACGGCGAGGAAGAGGCCGCCAAGGCCCAGGAGACAGCCCGCGGCCTCTTTGCCGGCGCAGGTTCTACCGCCAATATGCCCTCCACCACCCTTGTGGACGCTGACTTTACCGACGGCGCTATTGATGTGATGACGCTTCTGGTCAAGTGCGGTCTCTGCCCCTCCAAGGGCGAAGCCCGGCGCTTGGTGCAGCAGGGCGGCGTTGCCGTGGACGGTGAAAAGGTCTCCGGTATCGATGCGACCATCCCTGCTGAGAAGTTTGCCGGTGAGGGCGTGGTCATCAAGAAGGGTAAGAAGGTCTACCACAGAGCTTCCCTGTAAGAATTTTGATCAACAGACGCGGTATGCCATACCGCGCCTGTTGTGCTGTGTACCACTGATCATAAAAATACAGAAAAGGAACCGAAGAAATGATTCTTGTCAACAACGTAGGTATGAACTTCTCCGGCCAGCAGCTGTTCAAGCACGTGGACCTGAAGTTCACTCCCGGCAACTGCTACGGCATCATCGGCGCAAACGGCGCCGGTAAGTCCACCTTCCTGCGCATTCTCTCCGGCGATCTGGAGCCCACCACCGGCGAGGTCATCATCCCCAAGGAGCTCCGTATGTCCATTTTGAAGCAGGACCACTTCCAGTACGACGCTTACACCGTGCTGGATACCGTCATCATGGGCAACCAGCATCTCTACGACGTGATGAAGGAGAAGGACGCGCTCTACGAGAAGGAAGATTTCTCTGACGAGGACGGCGTCCGGGCCAGCGAGCTGGAGGCGGAATTTGCCGACATGGACGGCTGGGAGGCCGAGTCTGACGTCAGCCGCCTCATCCAGGGCCTGGGCCTGGATAATGACATCCTCTACAGCGAAATGAGCACCCTTACCGCCAAGGAGAAGGTGAAGGTTTTGCTTGCCCAGGCACTGTTCGGCAAGCCCGATATCATCCTCCTGGACGAGCCCACCAACCACCTGGATATCAAGGCCATCGAGTGGCTGGAGGACTTCCTGCTGGATTGCGAGGCTCTGACCCTGGTGGTCAGCCACGACCGTCACTTCCTCAATACCGTGTGCACCAACATCGTGGATGTGGACTACGGCCAGATCAAGATGTATGTGGGTAACTACGAGTTCTGGTACGAATCCAGCCAGATGGTCCAGCGGATGATCCGGGACCAGAACCGCAAGAACGCCGAGAAGATCAAGGAGCTGCAGGACTTCATCGCCCGCTTCTCCGCCAACAAGTCCAAGTCCAAGCAGGCTACCGCCCGCCGCAAGCTCCTGGATAAGCTGACGGTGGAGGAGATGCCCTGCTCCTCCCGCCGCTATCCCTTTGTGGGCTTCAAGATGGAACGGGAGTGCGGCAAGGAGATCCTGTATGTGGAGAACCTTTCCAAGACCGTGGATGGCCGCAAGGTGCTGGATAACGTCTCCTTCCGTGTGAATAGAGACGATAAGATCGCCTTTGTGGGTGAGGATGAGATCGCCAAGACCACCCTCTTTAAGATCCTCATGGGTGAGATGGAGCCCGATGAAGGCACCTTCAAGTGGGGCACCACCATCACCACCAGCTACTTCCCCCTGGATAACTCCGCTTTCTTCAACGACTGCGACCTGAACCTTCTGGAGTGGCTGGCCCAGTACACCGCCGACAACGCTGAGGAGAATACGGAGTCCTTCAAGCGCTCCTTCCTGGGCCGTATGCTTTTCTCCGGCGATGATGTCTTCAAGCCTGTGAAGGTCCTCTCCGGCGGCGAGAAGGTCCGCTGTATGCTCTCCCGCATGATGCTCTTTGGTTCCAATGTGCTGGTGTTGGACCAGCCCACCAACCACCTGGACCTGGAGTCCATCACCGCTGTCAATAATGGCCTCATCGACTTCAAGGGCGTGGAGCTGTTCTCCTCTCACGACCATGAGTTCGTCCAGACCATTGCAAACCGCATCATGGAGTTTGTGGACGGCAAGCTGATCGATAAGATGTGCACTTACGATGAATATATTGCCGGTGAGCGGGACGCTATGATCGCCCGCCTGAACGGCTAAAAAAAGATGGACGCGAAAAGCGTCCATCTTTTTTACAGTTCTTTTTTCATATAGATCACACCGGGCAGGGGATTGTGGTAATAGGCCGGGATCTCGGTAAAGCCATTTTTGTGATAGAGGACCACGGCGGAGCGGAGGGTCTCCAGGGTATCCAGCACCATTTCGCTGTAGCCATCGTCTTTGGCCTGGGCCAAAACCGCATCTACCAGTGCTTGACCCAGATGGCGGCCCCGGCAGGTGGGGTCAACATAAAGCCGCTTCATCTCGCAGCGATCATCTGAGTGGCGTGTATAGGCCACGCAGCCCCATACACGGCCCTCTTCCACGGCGGAGAGCAGCTTGCCCTGGGGCGGGGCGTATTTTACAGTCAGGTCCTGCAGTTCCTCCTCCAGGTGCTGGAAACTCAGGTCTTTGCCAAGGCTGTCGGTGTAAGCGCGGATCAGAGCCTTTACCTGAGGCAGGTAGGGGATTCCGTCAACGATCTCCATAGGGATGCTCCTTTGTATATGATGGGATATTGTAACAAAGGAGAGGATAAATTGTCAAATTTTGTTACTGCTTCAAAGTTGACATAAAAATTGTGCTCCGATATAAAGGAACCGCGAAAATGAGTAAGGGCGGCCATTGGCCGCCCTTACTCATTTCAGTCCTTGCGAAGGTTGTAGTCCTCCAGCGTTTTTTGGATGAGAGCCAGGTGATCTTCCGAGGGCTTGCAGAGAGGAAGGCGCAGTTCTCCGTAGTCCCATCCCAGCTCCGCCATGGCGGTTTTGACCGGGATAGGATTCACCTCGCAAAAAAGCATATCGAAGAAGGGTTTCAACCGGATCTGCAGCCGACCGGCGGCCTCGTAGTCTCCGTTTTGACAGTAACGGGTCAGCTCCCGCATCTTCTCGGGGATGAGATTGGAAGCAACGGAAATGACGCCTTTGCCGCCCAGGGCGCAGATGGGGACCGTCTCGTCATCATTGCCGGACCAGATGTAAAAATCCGCGGGGCAGAGAGCGCGAGTGCGCTGAATGGTGGTGAAGTTTCCGCTGGCCTCCTTGGTCCCCAGAATGTTGGGGTGACGGGAGAGGGCGGCATAGGTTTCAGGCGCAATGGCAACGCCAGTACGGGAGGGTACGCTGTAGAGGATCAGGGGAATATCCACCGCATCGGCAATGACCTGATAGTGCCGGATGAGACCGGGCTGAGTCGCTTTATTATAGTAAGGGGTGACCACCAAAAGACCGTCAGCGCCGGAACGGCTGGCATCCCGGGAGAGGGCGACGGCATTTTCCGTGGAGTTGGAACCGCTGCCAGCGATGACGGGGATACGGCCTGCGATATGGTCCACACAGTATTCGATGGTGCGCATCCGTTCATGGTAGCTCATGGTGGAGGCTTCGCCGGTGGTGCCGCACACCACGATGGCGTCCACGCCGCCGGTAAGCTGGAAGTCCAGCTGGCGGCCCAGGGCATTGTAATCGATCATGCCGCCCTTGAAAGGTGTGATCAGGGCAGTTCCAATACCTGTAAAGATAGGTTCCTTCATAGAAATCAGCTCCTTGTTTTGGCATATAGGACGCAAAAAGCGGACGCCATCAGCGTCCGCTTTCTTTGGTAAATGAGATGTTACTTGGCCTCAATATAACCCTTGGCGCAAAGGAGCTCTGCCAGGAGCACCGCACCGCCGGCAGCGCCGCGGAGGGTGTTGTGGCTCAGGCCCACGAACTTGTAGTCGTACTGGCTGTCTTCGCGCAGGCGGCCCAGAGAGATGGCCATGCCGCCTTCAAGGCCGCGGTCCAGACGGGTCTGGGGACGGTTCTCCTCCTCAAAATAGTGGAGGAACTGCTTGGGGGCAGAGGGGAGCTCCAACTCCTGGGCAGGACCACGGAAAGCGGCCCAGTCTGCCTTGATCTGCTCGATGGAGGGCTTGCAGCCATCCTTGAACTTCATGAAGACAGCGGCCATGTGACCGTCCTGGCAGGCAACACGGAAGCACTGGGCGGTGATGGAAACATCGCTGGCATTGACGATCTTGCCGTCTTCGATGTGGCCCCAGAGCTTCATGGGCTCACGCTCGCTCTTTTCCTCCTCGCCGCCGATGTAGGGGATGCAGTTATCCACCATCTCGGGCCAGCGCTGGAAGGTCTTGCCGGCGCCGGAGATTGCCTGATAGGTGCACACCAGTGCGCTTTCCAGACCGTACTTGCGCAGGGGGGACAGGGCGGGGACATAGCTCTGGAGGGAGCAGTTGGACTTGACGGCGATGAAACCGCGCTTGGTGCCCAGGCGCTTGCGCTGGGACTCAATGATCTCGATATGATCGGCGTTGAGCTCAGGTACCACCATGGGGACGTCCTCCGTCCAGCGGTGGGCGGAGTTGTTGGAGACGATGGGGCACTCCAGCTTGGCGTACTTTTCCTCCAGGGCCCGAATCTCCTCTTTCTTCATGTCCACGGCACAGAAGCAGAAATCCACCAGCTCCGCCAGCTTTTCCGCATCGGCCTCAGCGTCCAGGACCACCAGGTCCTTGGCCTCCTCGGGCATGGGAATATCCAGAGCCCAGCGGTTTGCAACAGCCTCGGCGTAAGGCTTGCCTGCGCTGCGGGAACTGGCCGCGATAGCAGTGAGCTGGAACCAGGGATGGTTTTCCATCAGGGTGATAAAGCGCTGGCCTACCATGCCGGTGCCGCCGATAATACCGACCTTGTACTGTTTCATATGAATCTCCTCCTGCTGTATAAACAAAGAACTTAGGCTCTCTGTCGGATTTTGGTTGAATGTGGCGCTGATTTGTACTATACTACTTCTGTTAGGGTAATGCAAGTGTGTTCACATACGGTGGACAAATGTATTTACTGGATTATAGTACCACGTTTTTTCCCCGCCGTCAAGGCGATTGGATAGGGAGGTTTCATGAAAAAGAAGCTCATTATGCTGCTGTTTGTTGTCACTTTGTTCACGCTGGAGGCCGCCAGTGCTTCGGCTGTGGAAAATGACATCGTGAAAGTGGGATTGAAATACGGTTCTTCCGCCCTTTTTTCCGCCAATCTTGAAAACGCCATCGGCGAGGGCTATGAGTTTGGCTGGTTCGATGAGGACCGGGAGTTCACCGCCATCGGCGAGACGGAGGAGATCGCCATTTCCATGACTGCCGCCGGTACGATTTATATGAATTCCAGCGGTACTTATTCCCCGGGCGAACCTTCCGGGAAATATACCCTCCTTGGCCCCTGGCACATCCAGGTGGAAGGGTTTGAGGACTTCGAGGAAGCGCAGGACTTTGCCTGGGACTATGATGGCTGGCCTGCTTATATTGACGGAGAATACGTGGTACGGATCGGCTGTTTTGAGAGTAAGTCCGAGGCCCAGGATGAATTGGAAGCTTTGGAGCTTTTGGGTGAGGAACCGGAGGAAGAAAGCGCGGAAGAAGAGCCCGAAGAAGAGACACCTATTGAGGAAGAGGAGCCTGTAGAAGAAGAACCCAAAGAAGAGGGGGCTGAGGAAGAAGAGGAACCTAAGGAGGAAGAGCCGGAAGAGGAGGTCTCTTCCGAGCCTCAGGCTGCTGCCTACAGCCGCTCTTATACGGAGGATCTTGACTACGGCGTGGTGAAATCCTCTTCCACCGGTATCCTGGTCACAGTTACCCGCACGGATGAGATCCTCTTCGAGTTTGACTGCAGCGGTATCTATGATTTTGGCGTCCTGCCCATGGAGGAAAGAGGGGAGGACGGTACAGCCACCTGGTTCAAGGGCTACAAATATCCCGGAGGATTTTCCTATCCGCGGGTTACCGGCGGCGATCTGAATGTGATCAACGTGGTGAATCTGGAGGACTATGTCAAGGGTGTTATCCCCTACGAGATGAATGGAAGCTGGCCCCTGGAGGCCCTGAAGGCCCAGGCGGTGTGCGCCCGGACCTATGTGTGCAAAAGCGTGAAGCATCTGAGCAGCTACGGCTTTGATGTGTGCAACACCACCTGCTGTCAGGTCTATTACGGCCGCGGCAGCGGCGCCCTGTATCCCAGTGATACCAGTGATAAGGCGGTGGACCGCACCGCGGGAGAATGCCTGTATTATGATGGTGAGCTGGTGAAAGATGCCGTTTACCACTCCTCTGACGGCGGCGCAACGGAGGATGCCTATTATGTCTGGGGCAGCAAGCGGGGGTACCTGATCGGCAAGCAAGATCCCTACGAGGCGGAGATCACCATTCCCAGCTACGAGTATTCTGTCACTTACACCGCCTCGGAGCTGACCTATATCCTCAAGCAAAAGGGGTATAAGGTGGGCACGGTGAAAAATGTCTATGTCAGCGAATATACCCCCATGGGAAATGTGTACAAGGTCACCTTTGAGGGAACCGGCGGCAGCGCCACCGTGAAGGGCGATACCTGCCGCACGGTGTTTTCTTCCTCCACCTACAATAAGTACGTAAAGAGCCTTCGCTTTGATATCAACGGCGGTGGAAAAAAGACCGTCTACTATGTCAATGGGGACGCAGACACGCTGCAGACGCTGGCGGATGTGTGTGTGCTCACCGGTGACGGAGAGGTGACTACCCTGGAGGGAGAGAGCTTCACCGTTTTGACCGCTGAGGGCAAGACGGAGGTGGAGGCCGGCAGCACTTCTTCCTCCAAGAAAACGGACCGCTTCACCATCGAGGGGGCCGGCTGGGGCCATAATGTGGGCATGAGCCAGTATGGCGCCAAGGCTATGGCGGAGCTGGGGTATGATTATGACGAGATCTTGGAATTCTATTATACAGATGTGCGTATCAAATAAGGAGCAATATGAAAACCAGTGATTTTTACTATGACCTTCCTGAGGAGCTGATCGCCCAGACTCCCATCGAAAAGCGGGATACCTCCCGGCTGATGACGCTGAACAAGACCAGCGGCGCCGTGGAGCACCACCATTTTTATGAGCTGGTGGATGCCCTCAATCCCGGTGACTGCCTCATTTTGAATAACTCCCGGGTGCTGCCCGCCCGGCTTTTGGGGCAGCGGCTTCCGGGCGGAGGCGCCTGCGAGGTGCTGCTGCTCATTGACCGGGGGGAGAAGACCTGGGAGTGCCTGGTACGTCCGGGGCGCAAGATGCGCACCGGAGCCAAGCTCAGCTTTGGCAACGGGGAACTGACGGCCGAGGTGGTTGGAGAGCTGGAGGGCGGCAACCGCTTGGTCCGCTTTGACTATGAGGGTATTTTCCTGGAGGTGCTGGAGCGGCTGGGCAAGATGCCTCTGCCCCCCTATATCAAAGAGGAGCTTCAGGACCGGGAGCGCTACCAGACGGTGTACTCCAAAGTGGTGGGAAGCGCCGCCGCACCTACCGCAGGCCTCCACTTTACCCCGGAGCTGCTGGAGAAGATCAAGGCCAAGGGAGTGGAGATCGGCTATGTAACGCTCCACGTGGGTCTTGGCACCTTCCGCCCTGTGAAGGAGGATACCATCGAGGGCCACGAGATGCACAGTGAGTTTTGCACCATCCCCCAGGAGACGGCAGACCTCATCAACCGCACCAAGGCCAACGGAGGCCGCTGCATCTGCGTGGGCACCACCTCCTGCCGTACCATCGAGTCCTGGGCGGCGGAAGACGGCCATATGGAAGCCAAAGCCGGCTGGACCAATATCTTCATCTATCCCGGCTACCGATTCAAAGTGCTGGACGCCCTGGTGACCAATTTCCACCTGCCGGAATCTACGCTGATTATGCTGGTTTCCGCCCTTGCCGGGCGGGAGGCCACCCTGGCAGCCTATGAGGAGGCTGTTCGGGAGAAGTATCGCTTCTTCTCCTTTGGAGATGCCATGTTTATCAGTTAAAGAGCAGGCTGCAAGAGTAGCCTGCTGAGACTGTCAAAAAAGCTGCGGCTTTTTTGACAAAAAGACTGCACCCTGCTGCAGCGCACGCATTGTTCGCTGTAGGCGGCCAATGCGCACGTTTGCAGGGTGAGAAGTATTTTCGTCCACGTACACGCCGCGGCCGAAAATGATCCATGTCCCTTTCGCCGCTTCGGCGGCGAAACCCTACGGGGTTTATTGACAAGCTTGGCAGGCTGCAAGAGCAGCCTGCTTTTTCTTTTCGGTCGTTTTGACGGGAAAATCCGGGAAACCGGTTGAATTTTAGCAGTATCTTTCCTATAATGACTATATATGTGTATTGGGGAGAATACGCATTTTTGTACCAATAGGGGCTTTGCCCCGGAAGAGAGAGGAAAAACGACATGAGACCTGATGGGAAGCGCGTAAAGAATATGACGGCTATCACCCAGGCCCTGCCCTATATCATGCCCCGCCGTTACGATGCCCAAAACTGGGCCAACGACTATGTGGATGAGGAGATCATCCGTACTTATATCCGCCAAAAGCGCCGGGAAGGTCACATTCTGACCCATATGAGCGTTCTGGTGGCCGCCTATTATAAGGCAGCCCTGGAAAATCCCAAGGTGAATTATTTTGTTATGAACCGCAAGATCTATGAGCGAAACCACTTTTGCTTCAGCTTTGTGATCCTGAAGACCCGGGCGGACGGAACACCGGACGAGACCTGTATCAAGATCTTCCTGGAACCCCATGACAATGTGTTTACCATCAGCAAGCGCATTCGGGAGGAGATCGACAAAAACCTTAATGCCGTACACAATAACAATACGGATAAGTTTGCCAACATGGCCTTTGGGATCCCCGGTCTTGCCCGGTTGGTCTTTGGCCTTGCCTACCGGCTGGACCAGTGGGGACTGCTGCCCCGCAAGATCATTGACCTGAGCCCCTTCCACACCAGCGTTTTCATTACCAATCTTGCTTCCATCAATACCCGCTTCATCTATCACCACTGCTATGAGTTTGGCACCACCGGCGTGTTTGTTTGCATGGGTAAGCCTGTGAAGGATCCCGACGCGCCTGCAGGCAGCCGGAAAAAGATGCTGCCCCTGGGCGTTGTGATGGATGAACGTATTGCAACGGGCATCGAGTATTCCCGATTCTTTGCCGCCTTTGAGCGGTATCTGAAGCACCCTGAAGTACTGGAGCAGCGGTTGGACGGCAAGGAAGCCGTCTTTGCCGGCGTATAAAGAGGAGGCGTATTCCCTATGGAGCGGTTTACCGCCTGGCTTGGCCGGGCAGGCGTATATCTCAGGACCCTGATCAAGTGGACCATTCTGGGTCTGGTCATCGGCGCCTTCTGCGGCGTGATCGGCTCGGCGTTCCACATCGGGGTGCACCATGCAACGGAGCTCCGGGCGGAGCATCCTTGGCTGCTGTGGTGTTTGCCCCTGGCGGGTCTTGGTATCGTGGGCTTTTATAAGCTGACGAAGGTGGAGGGCAAGGGAACCAACAGCATTATTGACCAAGTCCATCTTGGCAAGGGACTGCCCTTTTTCCTGCTTCCTGCCATCTTCCTGGGCACCATCCTGACCCATCTTTGCGGCGGCTCCGCCGGCCGCGAGGGCGCGGCGCTGCAGATGGGCGGAACCATCGGTTTCCACACCGGCCGCCTGCTGCGTCTGGATGACCGGGATTTGCGTGTTGCAACACTTGCCGGTATGGCAGCCTTCTTCTCGGCGCTGTTCGGCACGCCTCTTGCTGCCACGGTCTTTGCCATGATGGTCATCAGCATCGGCATCATGTACGATGTTGCCTTTATCCCCTGTCTGACCGCGGCGCTGACGGCTTACGGCGTATCCCTGACCATGGGTGTAGAGCCTACCCGGTTCACGGTGGCGATGCCGGAGCTGGAGGGCTGGATGCTGGTGCGGGTGGCAGTTCTGGCAGCATTGTGCGCCGTTGTTTCCACGGTATTTTGCAATGTCATTCATATTGTGGAGCACCAGATGGACCACCGCATCAAAAATTCCTGGGCCCGGGCCGTAATTGGCGGCGTGGCCGTGATCGCCCTGACCTACCTGTGCGGCACCACGGATTATAACGGCGCGGGCATGGAGGTCGTTACCGCCGCAGTGGAGGGAGGCGTGGCCCGGCCGGAGGCATTCCTTTTGAAGATGCTTTTTACCGCCGTAACGCTGGCCGCCGGATACAAGGGCGGCGAGGTGGTGCCCTCCTTCTTTGTGGGAGCAACCTTTGGCTGCGTGGCAGGTCCTTTCCTGGGGATCCCGGCAGGCTTTGCCGCGGCGCTGGGCCTGGTGGCTGTGTTCTGCGGCGCCACCAACTGCCCCCTGGCCTCCATCATCCTGGCGGTGGAGCTGTTTGGAGACGGCGGTATGCTGTATTTTGCCCTGGCCTGCGGTTTGAGCTATATGCTCTCGGGCTATAACGGCCTTTACTCCAGCCAGACCATCCTCTATTCCAAGCTGAAGGCCCAGTACATTAATGTTCACACCAACGCCCATCACGAGGGCTTCCCCCACGCCCAGCCCCCGGTCCGTGGAAGCGTGAAGGATTGAATAATGTAAGACCTCCCGGAGATACTGATGGTATCTTTTCCGGGAGGTCTTTTTATGGATTGGTGGTTGGATGCAGCCGGCGCGGCAGGGAGTGCCGTGGGCTCGCTGAGTGTACTTTTTGTGCTGGCCAAGCTCATGGGGAATAAGCAGGTGTCCCAGATGACTCTGTTTGATTACAGCATTGGCATCACCATCGGCTCCATTGCAGCGGAGCTTGCAACGGAATTGGAAGCTCCGGTGCGGTCCCTGACGGCCTTGGTGGTATACGGGCTGGCGGCGGCAGGGATCTCCTGGCTCACTGTCAGGTCTGTGAAAGCCCGGGCGCTGGTGACGGGCAAGCCTCTGGTCCTTTTGGAAGATGGTGTTATCTATCAGGAGAATCTGAAAAAGGCCAAGCTGGATCTCAATGAGTTTCTCACTTATTGCCGCATCGGCGGCTGGTTTGATCTCAATCAGCTCCAGTCTGCCGTACTGGAGCACAACGGCATTGTAAGTTTTCTGCCAAAGGAGACTGACCGGCCTGCAACCCCCGGGGATTTGGACCTGTCCCCCCAGCAATCCAAAGTGCAGGTTCCCTTTGTGATGGATGGGCAGCTGATGAAGGAAAATGTGGAACGCTCCGGCAAGGCGGAGCCCTGGGTCCGCCGCAAGCTCACCGCTCTGGGATATCAGGATGAGAGTCGTGTTTTGCTGGCCCTTTGGGACGGAGAGGAGAAACTGACGGTTTTTCCAAAGGACGCAAAGCGGAAATACTGAAAAAGGACGCCGAAAGGCGTCCTTTTCTTAGGCGGGGATGGTCAGCACCTGGCCAGTATAGATGATATTGGGGTCCTTTATGGCAGTTTGATTGGCTTCGTACAGGATACCCCACTTAGTGCCGGTCCCATAGGCTTTCCGGGCGATGGACCACAGGGAATCTCCCGCCTGGACGGTGTAGGTATTCTCTGAAGGGGAGGGCAGAGGCGGGAGTGCGGTGGACTCATTGACAATGGTAATGCGCCCGGCGGGCTTGGCATAGCTTTCACCGACCACGCCATCCAATTCCTCCACAATATAGTCGATGAGTGTCTGGTTGTCGATCATGACACAGTCTTTGAGGAGGGTTACATCCTTAAACATGGAGAAGCCGCCGCCCTGGGATTTGAGGAGATAGTTGTGGGAGGCCAGGGTATAGGTCTTGTTGACATCCAGAGGTTCTGTGCCGATGGTGACCTCAGTCACCCGGTAAGGGCCGTCTACTTTTACAAACATCCCCTGGTCATCCTCTACAACGGAAGAGGGGATAGCGGTGTTGACAGTATAGCTCATGCCGGAGACGTGCTGGAAGCTGCCGTTTTCTCCCGGCAGGGCGGAGGAACCCATTTCCAGCGCGTCCAGAATCTGCTGGCCTGTGACCTCGGCCAGACACATCTCATTGCCGAAGGGATGGACCTTGATGATATCACCGTAGGTGATGTCTCCGGGGGCAATATTGTCCCGGATGCCGCCGCCGTTGACAAAGGAAATGTCGCCGTCCAGCATCACCCGGTAAGCATCTGCCACCAGGTTGCCCAGATTGGTCTCGGCACTGCGGATGGCCCGCTGGCCGTTTTCATCATAGATGGTAAGCTCTACCTGGCTGCTGGCCACAACGGTATTTTGGAGCTGGTCAAATTTTTCGGTGATGGAGGCAATGTAAGCAGTGGCTTCCGGGTCCGGTGCAACGGAGGAGATGTCCACCAGCTTGGCGGCAATATGGCCGTTTTCGTCAATGGTGAGCTTACCGACGGATGCCAGCTTGCTGCCGGTCTGCTGGAGGAGGACGTCGCAGCCATCTTCATCTTTCACAGTTTCCGTGATGGAGCTGTGGGAGTGGCCGTCGATCATGGCGTCAAAGCCGTGGGTGTTGGCGATCACCTCGTAAGAGGTCCAGGGGGAGGAGCTGGGGTCCACGCCAAGATGTGCAACACCGATGACATAGTCCGCTCCGGCGGCCTTTGCACTGTCAATGGCGGCCTGTACAGCGTCATAGAGGTCCTGGCCGTCGTTTCCTTCGCAGAAGCTGTAGATAAACTGTCCATCCTGGTCTTGGAAATAAGCGGGGGTGGACTTGGTAAAGCTTTCCGGAGTGACGATCCCCACAAAGGCAACGGTTTTGCCATTGACCTCAAAGGTCTCATAAGCCTTCAGGCAGCTCTCACCGGTGGAAAGGGAAGTGAAGTTGGCAGCAACATAGGGGAAGTTGGCCTTTTCCTCGGCCAGGTACAAAAACTGTTCCATGCCGTAGTCGAACTCATGGTTTCCGGGAATGGCCAGGTCATAGCCCAGGTAGTTCATGATGTCGGTGATGTATCCTCCCTTGGAGAGGGTGCCGATCACGTCACCCTGGATGGCGTCTCCCGCATCCACCAACAGGTCCGCTTCCTGGGCAAGGGCAGCCACCTTGTCGTAGGAAAGATAGCCGCAGTGGATATCATTGGTGTGGAGAATCACAATGTCCTCCTGGGCATAGGCAACCATGGTCATAGCGGCAAGGGACAATAGAAGGGTGAAGAGTTTTTTGCGCATAGAGAAGAGCCTCCTTACATACGAGATATCGCAAAGCCATGATATCACAAGCAACGCTGTGTTTCATAGAGGATATTTTGAAATTAGTAATTTCCTACAGAACAGGCGGAGGTTTTTGACGCTTTCACCAGTATTTTTCGGTTTTTCCGTATATTGTTACAAAATTCACATAAAGAGAGCTTCGAACTTGTTTTTTCTCTTTTTTTTCGATATGATAATATCTGGAAGAATTCAGCAAAAGGAAAATAAACGGTTGCGCAACCGTTTAATGAAGACCTGTTTGCGCAATGGTGATTACCGAGAAACGGAGGAAAAAAGATGGAACAGCAGCTTTCCTTTGTCAGAGAGGTCGTGGCGGCTCATAACGCCGACCCGTCCCATCTGATCGCGATTCTGCAGGAGATCCAGGGCGAGTTCAAGTACCTCAGCGAAGAGGCACTGACCCTGGTTGCAGAGCTTTTGCACAAATCTACCGCCCATGTTTACAGCGTGGCCACCTTCTATGAGAACTTTTCCTTGGAGGCAAAGGGCCGCCACATCATCAAGATCTGCACCGGCACGGCCTGCCATGTCCGCAAGTCCGAGCCTATTTATGAGGCTCTTTATAAAGAACTCGGCCTTTCCGGCCGCCGCCATACTTCCAGTGACGGTCTCTTCACTCTGGAGACCGTTGCCTGCCTTGGTGCCTGCGGCCTTGCTCCCGTCATGACCATCGACGGCGAGGTCCACTCCAAGATGACCCCAGAGGCCGCCGTCGCCCTCATTAACGATATTCGCGCAAAGGAGGCTGGCAAATGAAATTCACAAGAGACAGCTTCAACGCTTACCGCCTACAGGCAAAGCGGGCCCTGGAAGCAAGCCAAAAGGTCACCTCTGTCCTGATCTGCGCCGGTACCGGCTGTATCGCCGGCGGCTCTTTGAAGATCTATGAGAACATCAAGAAAGAGTGCGAAGAGCGGAATATCCCCGTGTACGTTGGTCTCAAGCATCACGATGACGAGGAGAAGAGCCTCCACGTGAAGATGAGTGGCTGCCACGGCTTTTGCGAAATGGGTCCCCTGATCCATATCGAGCCCATGGGCTGGATGTACATCCATGTCAAGCCCGAGGACTGCCATGAGATTGTGGAAAAGACCATCCTGGGCGGCGAGCTGATCGACCGCCTGGTCTACACCCTGGACGGCGTTGCCTACCCCCGTCAGGAGGATATTCCTTTCTACAAGAAGCAGCACCGCGTGGTTCTTGCAAACTGCGGCACATCCGACGCCGAGGATATTGAAGAGTACATCGCCAAAGACGGCTACGCCGCCTTTGAAAAGGCTCTCTTCGACATGACCGATGAGGACATCTGCAAGC
>JAFOCY010000181.1 GCA_017380995.1 Oscillibacter sp.
AAACACAGCCGCGAGCGGGGACACTGCGGCGCATTTATTATATAGTGCCAAAAAAGCTTTTTCAATAACTTATTCACTTTTTTTCACAAAGTGCAAACTTTAGCAGGTTCTTAGCAACTTTTTTCGGTTTCTCTTTGCGCACCCAGCGGCTTTTCTTGACGGCTCATGCCCTTCCAGGGTATAATAAAGTGTTAATTTCAATTAAATTTAAGCTTTGGGAGGTAAACTGTCTGCAGCACCTCTCAATTCCCAACACTTCTTTTTTGGAGGTTTCTATGACCTGGAGAGAACAACGGATCGTAGCCCGTCTGGGCACGCTTTTGTGTGTGCTGGTGGTGGCAGTATTGATCGTCCTGGCGATGAAATACCGGGAAAACCGGGCCCCTGCTCCCGATTCCTCTGCCGCCGTGGCTGTTGCCGCAGAGGAGCATAGTTCCTGCACCGCCCTGTCCTACTGCAACGGCACCGCCACGCTGGATTTCCACCGCAACGATGCCGGCAAGTGGGTCTGGACTGCCGACCCCGATTTCCCCCTGGATGACACGCAGATCACGGCCATTTTGGAAACCCTTTCCCAGATGGAGCCCCAGCAAACCATTGAAACGGTGGAAAGCCTGGACGCTCTGGGGTTGGACAGCCCTGCCGTCACCATTTCTGCCGTCTATGAGGGAGATGGCTCCTACACCCTCTCCTTTGGCAGCGCCACCACCGACGGCACCAGTTTTTACGCCATGAAAAACAGCCAGTCCTCCCCGGTGTATATCTACTCCGGCGAAATTCTGGAACTGATGCAGGCAGGCGTCTACGATATGTGCATCCTGCCCCAGCTGCCTGAGCTGCCGGAAGAGCGGGTGCAGCGCGTCACCATTCAGGGCGCCGCCGGGGAAGACGGCACTCTGCCCCGCTCCACCATTGACGCAGCAGCACAAGGGGAGACCCTCTCCTGGAAGTGCGGCGAAAAAGACGTGACCAAGGCTCAGCGTGTGCGGGAGCTCTTTACGGACCTTGCCTCCTTGAAACTGGAACAGTGTGTCACTTACCGTCCCAGTCCTGAGGCCGCTGCTCTTTGCGGCTTTACCGCTCCCACCGTCACTCTTTGGGCCAACTACATCACTTCCACCGAGCTGGAAAGCCACTTTCAGATGGTCATCGGCGGCCTGACGCTGGACGGCCAGGGCCGCTACGTCCGCATTGGGGATGATCCCAGCATTTACCGCATCTCTACAGACACTCTGGACAGCATTCTTGTCATTGCCCTTAGCGGTTTTGAAGGGTAAGCCCCCGTATCTTTTGGAGAAAGGAGCATTGACCATGCGTGTTTTGATCGTCGAAGATGAGCAGCGCCTTGCCGCCACGCTTCAGGACCTGCTGGTACTGAACAATTATACCGCAGATGTCTGCCACGACGGTGAATCCGGCCTGGACAATGCCCTCACCGGGATCTACGATGTGGTGATCCTGGACGTCATGCTTCCCAAACTGGACGGCCTTACCCTTTTGCGCCGCCTCCGCGCCCATGGCAGCACCATCCCCGTTCTGATGCTCACCGCCCGCTCAGACCTTTCCGACCGGGTGGAGGGATTGGACTGCGGCGCGGATTACTATCTCACCAAACCCTTTGAACCCAAAGAGCTTCTGGCCTGCATCCGTGCCCTGAGCCGCCGCAGCCCGGAAATGAACCGGACCAACGAGCTGACCTTTGGTGACCTGACCCTCAGCAAAGATACCTTTTCCCTGATCTGCGGCTCCCGGAGCGTACACCTCAGCCGCAAGGAGTTCGACCTTTGTGAGCTTCTGATCCGCAACCACGCCCAGGTCATCACCAAGGAAACCATCCTTTTGAAGATCTGGGGCTATGAATCCGATGCCGAGGACAACAACGCGGAGGTCTATATTTCCTTTCTCCGCCGCAAGCTGACCCACTTGAAATCCCGGGTCCGCATCCGCACCATGCGGATGATCGGCTACCGTCTGGAAGAGGGCGAGGAGACATAATACACCCGTTTTTCACACAGCTTTTCCACGTTTTCCACAAGGTTTTCCACACGACATACCACATTACCATGTGGGTTAGGCTGACCTTGACCCCCACAGGTAGGGGATATTCCCGGTTTTGCCTGGATTTTTACAGGAAGGGCAGGTGACCGCTGAAGTGATCGGCAAACTTCGGATAAAATTCGTGGCGATCTGCATGGCGCTGGTCACTGCGGTCCTCACGGCAGTGCTGGGCGCGGTGTATCTTTCCCTCCAGCAAAACATTACCGCCCTCTCCGGGCAGATCCTGCACCGTGTCATCCAGGAGGATACCCGCCGCCCCTCCTTTTCCCTGGAAGTGGATGGGACCCCTGTGATGCTGCCCTACTTTACCGTAGAGATCCTGGGCAGCACCGCTTATGTCACCTCCGGAACCTATGATGATCTGGAAAATACCGAGGCCCTGGCGGATATCATTGCCCAGTGTCTGGCCCTGCCGGACCGTCAGGGCACCCTCACAGACTACAATCTCCGGTATTTGCGCCAGGAGGGTACTCTTTTTAACCGCATTGCCTTCGTGGATATGTCCATGGAACAGGCCATGCTGCGGGAGATGATGGACTCCTATCTCACCATCGCCGCCGCAGCGGAAGTGGTGCTTCTGGCCATTTCCATTGCCCTGTCCTTCTGGACCACCAGGCCCGTTGAAAAAGCCTGGCGGCAGCAGCGGCAGTTTATTTCCGACGCCTCTCATGAGCTGAAAACACCTCTGACCGTGATCCTCTCCAGCGCGGACCTGCTGGAGACCGCGGAACTGCCGGGAAATCCCGGCCGCTGGGTAGATAATATCCATTCCGAGGCAGAGCAGATGCGGGACCTGGTGGAGCAAATGCTGACATTGGCCCGGGCAGACAACGCTGTGAAGACGGCGGTTTTCTCCGAGGTGGACCTCAGCGAACTTGCCATGGATGTGTACCTTTCCTTCGCCCCTGTGGCCTACGAGGCAGGAAAACCCCTTCAGGATCAGATCGCGGAAAACGTCACCGTGCTGGCGGACAGCGCCAAGCTCCGCCGCCTCATCTCCATTTTGCTGGATAACGCCATCAAGTACGGCGCGAAAGGGGGGACCATCACCCTCACGCTGGAGAAAACAGACCGGCAGGCCCGGCTTCAGGTTTCCAATCCCGGCGTGCCCATTCCCCCGGAACAGCTGGAGCGGATCTTCGAGCGCTTCTACCGGGCAGACGCTTCCCGGGGCGAGCAAAGCGGCTTTGGCCTGGGACTCCCCATTGCCGCCGCTATAGCCGCTGAACACAAGGGAACGCTGCGGGCAGAAAGTGACCTGCAAAGTACCCGCTTCACCTTTACTATGAATCTGAAAAAATAAGACCTTCTCCGAAGAGAAGGTCTTATTTTTTTACTTTTCTTCCCGGTCCACGCAGAAGAAGCTGAACTCTCCCATGGCCAGGAGCTTGCCTTCTTCATCGGTGATCTCCGCTTTTACGATGCAGGTGGTGCGGCCCCGGTGAATGACCTGACCCACAGCCCGAATAACGCCTTCCTTGCGGTTGCGCAGATAGTGCATGGTGCTGGTCTGGGTCACATAGCGGCGCCCATCCGTATGGGCGGCGATACCGGTGGCACAGTCCGCCATGGTGTACATGGCGCCGCCATGGACGATCCCCAGGGGATTTTTGCTGTTATCGTTGATATCCAGGCGGATGATGACCTTGTCCTTCTCCGCATGCTCTAAGTCAATGTGGTTATAAACGGCAAAGGCATTGCCGCTCTGCACAGCCATCGCCCGTTTCATTTCTTCGGTCATGAATGAAACCCTCCAAGTCATATTGGTGCCAGTGTAGCACATCCTTGTCCTTTTTTCCACACTTTTTCAAAATCTGGTTGACAAATCACCATCCCGTCATATAATGAACATATGAACAATCATTCATTTGAAAGGATGCTTTTATGGAAGACCGTTACCTTGTAGAGTGCTGTGACTATATCCATGCCCACCAGGAGATCATTGACCGGGTGCAAAAGAAAATGCCCGGGGAAGATACCCTTTATGATCTGGCGGAGCTGTTCCGCATCTTTGGTGATTCCACCCGCATCCGCATTTTGTATGTCCTTTTTGAAGCGGAGATGTGCGTGTGCGATATTGCCCAGCTCCTGGGTATGACCCAATCCGCCATTTCCCACCAGCTCCGTTCCCTGAAAAATGCCCGGCTGGTAAAGGCCCGGCGGGAAGGGAAGACCGTTTTTTATTCCCTGGCGGATGACCACGTAAAAACCATCATCAACCAGGGCATTGAGCACGTCTGCGAATAATTTTCCACATTTTCATCACATATGGAGGCGTTTATTTATGAAAAAGCGTTTTAAGATCACCGACCTGTGCTGCGCCAACTGTGCCGCCAAGATGGAGCATGAGATCCGAAAGCTCCCCGGCGTCACTTCCGCCACAGTCAACTTTTTGACCCAGAAGCTCAGCATTGAGGGCGATGACGCCCGTTTCGACGAGATCGTGAATGAAGCCGTTGCGGTCTGCAAAAAGATCGAGCCGGACTGTGAAGTGATCCTGTAAGCCATGAAAAACCTGACCAAAAAGCAGCGCAGAATGCTCCTTCGCATCCTCACTTCCTCCACGCTGCTGATCCTGCTGCATTTCCTGCCCGCCTTGTGGCCTCTCTACATTCTTCCCTACCTGATCGCCGGCTGGGATGTCCTCTATAAGGCGCTGAGGGGCATCAAAAACGGCCAGATGTTTGATGAGAACTTCCTCATGGGCATTGCCACCGTGGGCGCGTTTCTCACCGGGGAATTTTCCGAAGCCGTCTTCGTAATGGTTTTTTACCAGACCGGTGAGCTGTTTCAGGATTACGCCGTGGGCCGCTCCCGGGAATCCATCGCCGCCCTAATGGATATTTGCCCCGACACCGCAAACCTGGAAAGGGAAGACGGGTCCATTGAGGAGGCAGATCCCGAGGATGTGGAAGTGGGCAGCATCATCGTCATCAAACCCGGCGAGCGCGTCCCACTGGATGGCATCATCGAAGAGGGCACCTCCTCTTTGGATACGGCCGCCCTTACCGGGGAATCCCTGCCCCGGGACGTGGGGGAGGGGGACGAGGTCATCAGCGGCTGCGTCAATGGCAGCGGTCTTCTCCGTGTCCGGGTCACAAAGCCCTTTGAGGATTCCACCGTTGCCAAAATTCTGGATCTGGTGGAAAACGCCAGCGAGAAAAAGGCCCGTTCGGAACAGTTTGTCACCCGCTTTGCCCGGTACTATACCCCCTGCGTGGTGGCCGCCGCGGCAGCGATTTTCCTCATTCCCACCCTGTTGCTGCAGCTGATCCCCGGTCTTTCCTTCCTGGAAGGCACTGTTTGGGCGGATTGGCTCCACCGCGCCCTTATTTTTCTGGTCATCTCCTGCCCCTGTGCCCTGGTGATTTCTGTGCCTCTGAGCTTCTTTGGCGGCATCGGCGCAGCGTCCAAAGCGGGCATCCTGGTGAAGGGGAGCACCTATCTGGAAGCCATGGCAAAGGCGGAAACCGTTATCTTCGATAAGACCGGCACCCTGACCCAGGGCGTCTTCTCCGTTGCCGTCGTCCACCCCCAGGAGCCCTTCTCCCGAGAATCCCTTCTGGAAGCGGCGGCGCTGGCGGAGCGCTTTTCCGACCATCCCATCGCCCAGTCTCTGCGTAAAGCGGTGGAGGGAGAACTTGACCCCTCCCGGATCTGCGGGGTGGAAGAGATACCCGGTCACGGCGTGCGAGCCGTTGTGGACGGAAAAACCATCCTTGCGGGCAACCACCGCCTGATGGAGCGGGAGAACATTGCCTTCCAACCCTGTGAGCTTCCCGGCACCATCGTCCATATCGCATCAGATGGCATTTACGCCGGGCATATCCTGATCTCCGATCTTCCCAAAAAGAGTGCAAAGGACGCCATTGCCTCCTTGAAAAGAAGCGGCGTAAAGAAAACGGTGATGCTCAGCGGCGATGCGGAACCCGTGGCGGCTGACATTGCCGCGAAGCTGGGTCTGGACGACTGCCACGCCCAGCTCCTGCCGGACCAGAAGGTACAAAAGGCGGAGGAGATCCTTGCATCCAAG
>JAFOCY010000182.1 GCA_017380995.1 Oscillibacter sp.
CACAGGAATGAACGTGGTCCTCTGGGACGAACGCCGCACCACCATCGACGCCCACCAGATCCTCTTTAACAGCGGCAAAAACGCCAAAAAGCGGAAAAAGGTGGTGGATGCCGTGGCGGCTTCCCTGATCCTGGAAGGATACCTCACCTTTAAAAAGAGTCAGCGGTAAATGGAAAGGACGCCGTACGGCGTCCTTTTTTTGCATAAGAAACTCCCGGCTCATTGAGAGCCGGGAGTTTTGCATATACCGGATGCTCCGGACTTCCGTTACACTCAGCCGGCAGCGTAGCTGACCAGCGTCTTAAAGAAGTTCAGGCACACATCAAAGTCACAGGGAGCGGAAACGCCGTCCACCAGGACCATCTTGGCATCATTTTCGGGATGGAACTGAACGCCCAGGCAGAAGGTATTGTCCTGGATCTCCACTGCCTCCACGGTCTCCACGCCGTTTACGGTGGCGGTGGCAACCACGGTCAGGTCCGTACCTTCCACGCTGCCAACGGTCTGGTGGTGCCAGGAAGAGACATTGTCCAGCTTGGTATCGCCCACGATGTCGTACAGCCACTCAGAATCATCGTCAATGGTAACACTGTGGCGGGCATAGGTGCGGTTGGGGGTACCCACGGGCATACGGTGGGTATCGTCATAGGCAACGCCCAGGTCCTCGAAATAGTTGGGGATGTCCTGGATGAAGCCGGCACCGGCCACGATGCTCAGAACCTGCTCGCCGCGGCAGGCACCCAGGGTGGGGATATCATTTTCGATGCAGTACGCCATCAGGGTGTAGTCGGAGATATCGCGGGTGGCGTTGATCTCCTCGCCCTCATTGGCCTCCACCTGAGGCTTGGCGAAGAGAGAGGGGCTCACGTCCTCGCCGCCGGTAAAGAACACGCCGTCAACACTCTTCATCACATCGGCCACATTGGACTTGGAGAAATCCTTGGCCTTGATCTTATTGGCATAGGTCTGCTTGAGCATACCGGACTCCTCCAGATAGGAATCCAGGATCTTGCCGTTGGTGTCATACTTCACAGCGGTACTGGTGACCTGATCCAGCTCCACGGGGATGCCGCCTGCAGCACGAATGACTTCCTTGAAAGCCTCATAATTCTGGGTATTGCTCTTCCAGGTAATACCGATGACGGGCTTCCCGGATGCGTAATCCACCAGGGTCTCAAAGAACTTCAGGCAGGTATCGAAATCGCAGGGGGCTTCCTTTCCGTCCACCAGGACCAGCTTGGCGTCATTTTCGGGATGGAACTGAACGCCCAGACAGAAGGTGTTGCCCTGGATCTCCACAGCCTCCACGGTCTCCACGCCGTTTACGGTGGCGGTGGCAACCACGGTCAGGTCCGTACCTTCCACACTGCCAACGGTCTGATGGTGCCAGGAAGAAACATTGTCCAGCTTGGTATCGCCCACGATGTCATACAGCCACTTGGAATCCTTGCTGACGGTCACGCTGTGGCGGGCATAAGTACGGTTGGGGGTCCCCACGGGCATGCGGTGGGTATCGTCATAGGCAACGCCCAGGTCCTCGAAGTAGTTGGGGATATCCTGGATGAAACCGGCACCGGCCACAATGCTCAGGACCTGCTCGCCGCGGCAGGCGCCCAGGGTGGGAACATCATTCTCAATGCAGTAAGCCATCAGGGTGTAGTCGGAGATATCGCGGGTGGCATTGATCTCCTCGCCCTCGTTGGCCTCAGCCTGGGGCTTGGCGAACAGAGAGGGGCTCACGTCCTCGCCGCCGGTAAAGAACACACCGTCGATGCCTTCCATAACGGCCTCAACGTTGGACTTGGAGAAATTCTTTGCCTTGATCTTATCGGCATAGGTCTGCTTGAGCATGCCGGACTCCTCCAGATAGGAATCCAGGATCTTGCCGTTGGCGTCATACTTCACAGCGGTGCTGGTGACCTGATCCAGCTCCACGGGGATGCCGCCGGCAGCACGGATGACTTCCTTGAAGGCCTCATAATTCTGGGTATTGCTCTTCCAGGTGATGCCGATGACGGGCTTGTCAGCAGCATAGGCCACCAGCTCCTCGAAGAACTGCAGGCAGGTATCGTAATCACACTTGGCAGCCTCGGGATTCTTGTCCCAGAGGACCAGACTGGCGTCATTTTCGGGATGGAACTGGACGCCCAGGCAGAAGGTGTTTGCCTGATACTCCAGAGCCTCAACGATCTCGATGCCGTTGACGTTGGTGGAAGCGACCACGGTCAGGCCGGTGCCCTCAACGCTGTCAACAGCCTGGTGATGCCAGGAGGAGACATTCTTCAGCTCGGTAGAGCCAACGATGTTGTACATCCACTTGGAATCCTTCTCGATGACAATGTCATGACGCTCGTAGTCACGGTTGGGAGTTCCGGGAGGCATACGGTGAGCGTGGTTGTAAGCAACACCCTGATCCTCATAATAGTTGGGGATATCCTGGATGAAGGTGACACCGCAAACGATGCCCATCATCTGCTCGCCGCGGCAGGCAGCCAGGGTGGGGATGTCCTTATCAATGCAATAAGCCATATAGGTGTAGTCGGAGATATCGCGGGTGGCGTTGATGCCTTCGCCCTCGTTATCAACGGCAACGGGGACCTTGAACAAAGAGGGGCTGATGTCCTCACCGCCAATGAAGAACACACCGTCGATATCCTTCATAGCCTCGGCGATATTGGTATCACCATAGTTTCGGGCCTTGATCTCATCGGCATAGGCCTGCTTGAGCTGGCCGGTAGCATCGATGTAGGCGGGGAGGATATCATCCTCAGCGTCATAGCCCACAGCATCACTCATGACCTGATCCAGCTCCACGGGGATACCGCCGGCCTCCTTGACCACGGACTTATAGTAAGCGTATTCCTCATCCTGACCATCATAAGACCAGGTAAGGCCGATGACGGGCTTGGCACCCACCTCTGCGGCAGCCGCCAGCATGGACTGGGCCATGGCCTTGGAGGTGCCGGCAGCGGCATTATATGTATAGCCGTCCGTCAGACCGGACCAGACAGCAGCCTCATCCACATCCTTGGGCCACTTGGCCAGGTGGGTATTCTCCACGCCGGCAAAACGCAGGATGATAGCCGCAGCTTCACGCTGGGTGATCTTGGATCCGGGATTGAATTTGCCGCCGCCAACGCCATTGATCAGGCCCTTTTCGGCGGCCAGATTCACGGCGCCCTCGTAAGCGCTGCCTTCGGCAACATCAGCAAAGACGCTGGCCTCAGCCGCGGCAGCCGCCTTCTGCGTGGAAAGACCGGCATACCCGATGACCAGGTCTACCAGCTCCGCGCGGGTGAGGCTCTCATCCGCGGCAAAAGCCGTTGCTGACAGGCTGAAAATCAGCGCAGCAGCAGTGAACAGGGACAGGAGTTTTCTTGCTTTCATAATGGTTCTCCTTTCTCGTTACAGCTTTGATATGAATTTTTGCACGCTTTAACTTGCATTTATTCTACCACGGGCCCTCCGGACATTCAAGCCATTTCTTTTCGTCATATCCAACAAATCGGCACTTTTATCCAATCAAATGATGACATTTTCTTTCGTTTTTCGGTAATACCACCCTACCAAATTTTCCTCCTTTTTTTACTAAAACGACCATTCTCCAAAACAATCATGCAAAATCCGCCCGGCAGATAATTCTGCCGGGCGGATAAAAGTATTGTGCAGTTTGCTCAATCCTTCACGGTACCGTCCGCGTTGAACAGAGGCAGGGGAGCAAGGAACTTGATATCCTCCCGGTCGGCCGCTCCGCCCTCTGCCAGAACCGCGATGCGGCCGGCCACAGTGCCGCCGGCTTCCTTGACCAGGGCTTCCATGGCAAGGAGGGAACCGCCGGTGGAAATGACATCATCAATCAGCAGAATGCGCTTACCCCGGATGAGGTCGGCGTCATCCCGGCCCAGGTACAGCTTCTGGGTGCCGGCGGTGGTGATGGACTTATCCTCCACGCAGAGGGGATCGGGCATATATGCCTTAGGTCCCTTGCGGGCAATGAAATACTTCTTGGCACCGGACTGGCGTGCCATCTCATGGATAAGGGGAATGCTCTTTGCCTCGGCGGTAAAGAGATAGTCATAGTCCTCGGCGGGGACCAGCTTCAAAAGCTCCCGGCCGCAGGCCTCCGTCAGTTCCGCATCTCCAAAGCAAATGAACGCACCGATGTAAAGATCATCTGTGATCTTGCAAAGGGGAAGCTCACGCTTGAGTCCCGCGATCTCCATAGAATAGGTCATAGATCCTTCCTCCTGATCAAAGTCCGGTGATTCCGGTCTGATTTTCTACTTTATTATACAAGTTCACCGGAGAAAGTCAAGATTCAGCCCATGCAGTTGGCCAGAAGCCCTCCCGCAAATACCGCAAGGGAGGTCGTAGTGGACAATCCCGCGATGACCATTTTAGAGGCTACCTCCGTGCTAAGATATGCCCGTTCCTCCTCCGAATCCGTAAGGCTCTGGGCAATCTCGGTGGAGAGCATCATATTCAGCGGAAAGCCCATCATAATGTTGGAGCCCAGAGCAACACTCATCTCCCGGGTAAAGCCCAGCATCTTCCCCAAAAGGGGAGAAAACAGACAGGTCACACCCACCTCGATGGCAAAGACCGCCGCCACCGGAAGGACCATCCGGGCAAACACTTCAGGCGTGGCCCGTCCGAAGCCCGCCACGATATTCCCCATCATTACAAAATAGAGGAAATTTTCCATTCCCGTGCGCTTGATGGTCTCCTGATCCACAAAGCCCGCCGCAGCACCCAGCACGCCCAAAAAGAGGCACAAAATGTAGGAATTCACTCCGATCAAAGCCCCGATTTTGGAAGAAACCCAGGCAAGGATATATAGTTTACAGAGGTTGCCGTAGTTAGAGCCGTCAAAAAAAGCCAGTGCTTTTGCAACAGGCTTCTCCTCTTCCTTCCTGCGATCCTCCGTCCGGGGCAGCGCCAGAAGTCTTCTGCTCTCCCTGCGTACATAGTGGCCTGCCAGCAACGACCCCACGATGGCCTGGGTGGAGAAAAACAGCACGGAGAGGACGATGGTATCGTCATATCCCAGCTCCGCCGCCCGCTGCTGAATGATCAGGGCAGTCATGGATCCGCCCGGCAGGGCACCAACAGCGGTATCAAAGCCCATAAAGCAGCTCAATATTCCCAAGATCGCCCCCGCCTGGCAAAGATAGGAGCAAACTGCCAGCACCACCACCCGCCAGTTGGCGGCAAAAGTTCGCAGGCTCATGGACGCGCCCATCCCGGTGATGATCAGGGCCGTTGCCACACTGGTGAGTGAAGAAAAGCCGCCCAGTTCCATCAGGTTCTCCGGAAAAACTCCGGTCCAGCTCACCAGCATGAAAAAGAGCCCTGCAATGAGCACAGAGGGCAGCCGACCCTTCAACTTTTTGGCCAGCCAGTCACCGGCCACCATGAATACAAGCAGCACGGCTCCGGCCTGAAAGGTATCGAATGTCAGGATACCGCTCATCTCTTCTCCAAGAGGACAACTGACTCCACGTGCCGGGTACCGGGGAACATGTCCACAGCCACCGCCCGTCTGGTCTCGTAGCCAAATTCTGCAAAGATCTTCAGGTCCCGGCCCAGGGTAGCAGGGTCACAGGAAACATACACCACTCGCTTGGGGCCCATGGCGGCAACGGAGGCGATGACCTCCGGCGCAAGGCCCTTTCTGGGGGGGTCTACCGTGATGACGTCGGGCCGCAGGCCCTCTTTTTCCAGCTTGGCCGCGATATCCGAGGCGTCACCGCAGAAGAACTCCACATTTTCAATCTGATTACGCTTCGCGTTCTCCCAGGCATCCTCAATGGCGGGAGGCACGATCTCCGCGCCGATGGCCTTCTTCGCCCGCCCCGCAAGGCACAGCGTAATGGTACCCGTTCCGCAGTAAAGGTCCAGCACCGTTTCCTCCCCGGTGAGGCCCGCAAACTCCAGCGCCTTGCCGTACAGGACCTCCGCCTGCGCCCGGTTCACCTGGTAGAAGGAGGGAACGGAGAGCTTGAAGGTAAGACCGCAGAGGGTATCCATCAGGAAGTCCTGGCCCCAGAGGGTGCGATACTTGTCCCCCAGGATCACGTTTCCGCGAAGGGTATTGCTATTGAGCACCACGCCCACGGTCTTGGGCGCAGCCGCGGTGATATAGGCCGCCAGCTCCGGTTCCCGGGGCACCTGCTTGCCGTTGACCACCACGCAGCAAAGGCTCTCGCCCTTTTTGTTCACACGAACATAGATATGGCGGACCAAGCCCTTGTGGGTCCGCTCGTCATAAGGGGAGATCTTATAGCGCTTCATCCAGTCCCCCACCGCCTTGGCGGTACGGTCGGAAATCTCGGACTGGATGAGACAGCGGTCGATAGGCACAACCTTATGGGTCCTGGCCTGGAAAAATCCGATGGCGCCGTCGCTCCCCACGGGGTACTGGCTCTTGTTGCGATAGTGCATAGGGTCCTTTGCGCCCAGGATCTCTTCCACTTCGATGTCGATGCCGCCAATGCGGGTAATGGCATCCTGGACCCGCTGGCGCTTGGCCCAAAGCTCCTCCGTATAGCTCATATGCTGGAAGTCACAGCCGCCGCATTTTCCAAAGTAGGGACACTCGGGCTTGGCACGCTCCGCAGAAGCCTTGCGGACCTTCAGGATCTCTCCCGCCGCAGCAGTCTTCATCACTTTCGTGATCTTCAGGTCGATCTCTTCACCACGGATGGCCTGGGGCACGAATACAACCGCCCCATCAATGCGCACGATGCCAAGGCCCTCGCTGGAATACCCCTCCACCGTGGCGGTATAAATATTGTTCTCTTTCAACTTTTCCATGGGTCACCTTTTGTTTTTATGATTTGGAGCGGGCGGCCTTCGGCCGCCCGATGCTTATGCTTCCCACTTGTCAAGCAGCTGACGCAGCTGGTCGGCATAGCGGGCAAGAGTCTTGTTGTCCTTCCCCTTGGACCGACGGATGAACTCCACCACCATCTGGCCAACGGCCACCAGCCGCTCGTAGGCGGCGGAAGACTTGGTAAAGGATGCCTTGACCTTCCGCTCCGGGAGGTATCCAACCTCCTCCACCTGATCGGCGATGAGGTCATAAACTTCTGTATATTGGGGTGCATGGGCTGTAAAGCCAAGCTGCGTTATAGACTTCGCGAAGTAGGGAGCCACTTCCCGGTCTCCGTGGACCACGAAAACATGCTGGGGCTTCTTCGCTTTGAAGGCGCCGATCCATTCCAGCAGATGATCCCGGTCGGCATGGGAGGAAAGGCCCTGGTAGTTTACGATCTTGGCGTTGACGGCGATCTCCTCACCGAACATCTTCACGCTCTTGACGCCGTTCAAAAGAGCCCGGCCCAGGGTCCCCTCCCCCTGGAATCCCACGAACACCACCGTGCTCTCCGGGCGCCAGAGGTTATGCTTGAGGTGGTGGCGGATACGGCCTGCATCGCACATACCGGAGGCGGAGATGATGACCTTAGGGGTGGTATCGAAGTTCAGCTCCTTGGATTCCTGGCTGGTCTCCGTCATACGCAGGTTGGTGAAGTTAAACATATGGGTTCCATCCTGCACCAGCTCCAGAGCATCCTCATCCAGATATCCCCTCAGGTCCCCGGTGAAGATGGTGGTAGCCTTTTTGGCCAGGGGGGAGTCGATATATACCGGAAAATCCGGGTCAGACTTCACCAGTTTGGCATCCTTGATCTCCCGGATGAAGTAAAGAAGCTCCTGGGTACGGCCCACCGCAAAGGAGGGGATCACCACATTGCCGCCTTTGGCGATGGTCTCGTCGATGATGGCGGCAAGGTCATCGGTGTAGCTCCAGACCTCCTTGTGGTTGCGGTCACCGTAGGTGGACTCCATGACCACATAGTCGGCGCTCTCCAGATGGACAGGGTCCCGGATGATGGGCTGGTTGATATTGCCCAGGTCTCCGGAAAAGACGATGGTCTTGGTCACATCCCCTTCCGTGGCCGTCACGGTGATGCAGGCAGAGCCCAGCAGGTGTCCGGCATCGGTAAAGACCGCCTTCACGCCTGGGACCACTTCCACCTCCCGGTCATATTCACAGGTGGTCATGAATTCCCGAACCCGCTCCGCGTCCGCAACGGTATAGAGGGGCTCCACCTTCGGCGCGCCGGAACGCTCGGCTTTGCGGTTTTTCCACTCGGCGTCCGCCTCCTGGATGTGGGCGGAGTCCGCCAGCATAACATCCAGCAGGTCAGCGGTCAGGCGCGTTGTGAGGATACGGCCTTGGAAGCCCTGCTTGATAAGCATGGGCACCCGGCCGGAATGATCGATATGGGCGTGGGTGATGAGCACCGCATCGATCGCGTTTGCGGCAAAGGGAAATTCGGCATTGGAAACCTCGTCCCGTCCCTGCTGCAATCCGCAGTCAATGAGCACACGTTTGCCGTTCACTTCCAGACAGTGGCAGCTGCCGGTCACACACTGGTCGGCACCGTAAAAGCTCAGCTTCATAAGCAGTTCCTCCTTATACGTATAATCAGGACATTCTATTCAAATAAAGTATAGCATATCCGGGTGCAGGATACAATCACCGGCAAAATGTTTGTAAACTTTTTTGCTTTTTCCTCTTTTCCTTTGCAATCGGGAAAGGAATGTGGTATGCTAATTTTGTTTTAGTATGTACTATCCCCGTTTTTCGCAAAAACAGGGATTTAGAAAGGATGTTTCACACAACTATGGGTCTGATGAAGAAACTGTTTGGAGACTACAGCTCCCGGGAGCTGAAATCCATCTATCCCATCGTGGATAAAATCGACGCGCTGGCCGAAGAATACAAGGCTTTGACCGACGCCGAGCTCCAGCATAAGACCGTGGAGTTCAAGGAGCGCCTGGCTAACGGCGAAACGCTGGACGATATTCTGCCCGAAGCCTTTGCCACCGCCCGGGAAGCCTCTGACCGCGTGCTGGGCATGCGCCCCTACCGCGTGCAGCTGGTGGGCGGTATCGTGCTGCACCAGGGCCGCATCGCCGAGATGAAGACCGGTGAAGGCAAGACCCTGGTAGCCACCCTCCCCGCCTACCTCAACGCCCTCAGCGGCAAGGGTGTTCACGTGGTCACCGTCAACGATTACCTGGCCAAGCGAGACAGCGAGTGGATGGGTAAGGTCCACCGCTTCCTGGGATTGAAGGTGGGCCTCATCGTTCACGGTCTCACCTCCAAGGAGCGTCAGGCCGCCTATGCCGCCGACATCACCTACGGCACCAACAATGAGATGGGCTTTGACTACCTGCGCGACAATATGTGCATCTACTCCACCGAGCTTGTCCAGCGGGGCCACAACTTTGCCATCGTGGACGAGGTGGACTCCATCCTGATCGACGAGGCCCGTACTCCCCTGATCATTTCCGGCCAGGGTGAAAAGTCTACCCAGCTTTACGACATGGCCGAGATGCTGGTCTCCCGCTTCCGCAAGAAGGTGGTCGTCCAGATGGATGATAAGGAAGAGGAAGACGTCAACATTGACGCGGACTATATCGTGGACGAAAAGGCCAAGACCGCTACCCTCACCGCCCGCGGCATTGCCAAGGCGGAAGAGTTCTTCCACCTGGACAACCTCTCCGATCCCTCCAACTCCACCCTCTCTCACCACATCAACCAGGCCATCCGCGCCCACGGCACCATGAAGCGGGATATCGACTACGTGGTCAAGGACGGCGAAGTCATCATCGTGGACGAGTTCACCGGCCGTCTCATGTTCGGCCGCCGCTACTCCAACGGCCTCCACCAGGCCATCGAAGCCAAGGAGCACGTGAGCGTCAACAGCGAGAACAAGACCCTGGCCACCATCACCTTCCAGAACTACTTCCGCCTCTACTCCAAGCTCTCCGGTATGACCGGTACCGCCATGACCGAGCAGGAGGAGTTCGGCACCATCTATAACCTGGATATCGTGGAGATCCCCACCAACCGCCCCAACCAGCGCAACGACCACCACGATGTGGTCTACAAGACCGAGGCCGGCAAGTTCCGGGCTGTTGTGGAGCAGGTGAAGGAGTGCCACGCCAAGGGCCAGCCCGTGCTGGTGGGTACTGTTTCCATTGAGAAGAACGAGCTGCTCTCTAAGCTGTTGGTCCGGGAGGGCATCAAGCATAACCTCCTCAACGCCAAGAACCACGAGAAGGAAGCCGAGATCGTGGCCCAGGCCGGCAAGCTGGGCGCCGTTACCGTTGCCACCAACATGGCAGGCCGTGGTACCGATATTATGCTGGGCGGCAACGC
>JAFOCY010000026.1 GCA_017380995.1 Oscillibacter sp.
AAGTGTCTAATCTGCTGATTATCAATGTTTATTTCTGATTTTTTAGGCTGATTTTTATGATTTGAAATAATCAGGAATTATTCGATGACTGATTTTTTCAAAACCCTAAATTCAGCGTCCCCAGCAGGGCGCCTGCAAGCTGACCCTGAACGTGAAGGACGGCATCATCCAGGAGGCTCTGGTGGAGACTCTGGGCTGCTCCGGCATGACCCATTCCGCCGCCATGGCTTCTGAGATCCTCATCGGCAAGACCCTGCTGGAGGCTCTGAACACCGACCTGGTGTGCGACGCCATCAACACCGCTATGCGCGAGCTGTTCCTGCAGATCGTCTATGGCCGTACCCAGACCGCTTTCTCTGAGGGCGGCCTGCCCGTGGGCGCCTCCCTGGAGGACCTGGGCAAGGGTCTGCGCAGCCAGGTGGGCACCATGTTCGCCACCCAGGCCAAGGGTCCCCGCTACCTGGAGATGGCCGAGGGCTACTGCACCCGCATCGCCCTCAACGCCGACGATGAGATTATCGGCTATGAGTTCGTGAACCTGGGCAAGATGATGGACTTCATCAAGAAGGGCGACGACGCTAACGCCGCCCTGGAGAAGGCCAAGGGTCACTACGGCCAGTTTGACGCTGCCGCCAAGTACATCGACCCCCGTCACGAGTAAGAAAAGGAGGAATTGACAAATGGCTCTGTTTGAAAGCTACGAGAGAAGAATCGAGAAGATCAATTCCGTCCTGGCTCAGTACGGAATTGAGAGCGTGGAGGCCTCCCGCGAGATCTGCCAGGCCGCCGGCTTTGACCCCTATGAGATCGTCAAGGGCATCCAGCCCATCGCCTTCGAGAACGCCGCCTGGGCTTACTGCGTGGGCGCTGCCATCGCTCTGAAGAAGAACGTTGCCACCGCCGCCGAGGCTGCCGAGGCCATCGGCGAGGGCCTGCAGGCCTTCTGCATCCCCGGCTCCGTTGCCGAGGACCGCAAGGTTGGCCTGGGCCACGGCAACCTGGGCGCCATGCTGCTGCGTGACGACACCAAGTGCTTCGCCTTCCTGGCCGGTCACGAGTCCTTCGCTGCTGCCGAGGGCGCCATCGGCATCGTCCGCAACGCCAACAAGGCCCGCAAGGAGCCCCTGCGCGTCATCCTCAACGGCCTGGGCAAGGACGCCGCCCAGATCATCTCCCGCATCAACGGCTTCACCTATGTCCAGACCCAGTTCGACTACTTCACCGGCGAGCTGAAGGTGGTCAGCGAGAAGCGTTACTCCGAGGGCGAGCGTGCCAACGTCCGCTGCTACGGCGCTGACGACGTCCGTGAGGGCGTTGCCATCATGCACGCTGAGGGCGTGGATGTGTCCATCACCGGCAACTCCACCAACCCCACCCGCTTCCAGCATCCCGTGGCCGGCACTTACAAGAAGGAGTGCATCCAGCTGGGCAAGAAGTACTTCTCCGTCGCCTCCGGCGGCGGCACCGGCCGTACCCTGCATCCCGACAACATGGCCGCCGGCCCCGCCAGCTATGGCATGACCGACACCATGGGCCGTATGCACTCTGACGCTCAGTTCGCAGGCTCCTCCTCCGTCCCCGCTCACGTGGAGATGATGGGCTTCCTGGGCGCCGGCAACAACCCCATGGTCGGTATGACTGTGGCCGTGGCTGTTGCTGTTGCGGAGAGCAAGAAGTAAATACAAAATGTAAAAAATCCTCGGAGTATCACTCCGAGGATTTTTCCTTGTGAGCAGAATCGTTCCGCGCTCCTACAAAAAGGATGATGAACCCGAAAATCAGCAGCAGATAGAGGGGGATACCCTCAAGAAAGTAGAGCGGTAAATCTTTCAGCAGTATGTCCGCCCCTCGGATGGGGAGCAGCATCAAAGCCATCAATAGACACTCCAGAAGGCCGGTGTGAATCAAGGGGATAAATCGCAGCCCGAACAACGCCGACAGGATAGGGATCCAGCCCAGATGATACCATCGAAACCGACCGGAAAACCGCCGACCCAGAAAGACGATCAACAGTCCGGTAAGAAACAATAGAAAGATCATCACAAGACTGCCAGATAGAGCCGTCTGGACGAACTGAACGGTGGCGTCCCAGTCCTTCATCCCGTTGTAATAAATACTTACGCCTTTTATGAAAGAAATGGTCCGCCGCAAACCCTGCGCCACCACCAGCCAGCCCAGTAGATACGCTTTTTTCCGGTATAGTTTTACTGCCTGCACCCACAGTTTTTCCCAACCTGATGGTGCAGCGGCTTTCGTTTGGGATTTCTCACCCTTGACCAATTCGTCCAGAGAAATATCGAACAGGTCGCTCAATTTTACCAGCTTGTCCAGGTCCGGAACACTGGTGTCAGTCTCCCATTTGCTGACAGACTGACGGGATACGCCCAGGGTCTCAGCCAGAGTATCCTGGCTCATGCCCCGGTTCTTGCGCAGGGCCGTCAAACGCTCTCCCAATGTCATAGGCCATCCTCCTTTTGTGAGCTGGCTTTATGATAGCAAAAACGCCGGGCGCTGTCTATCAAGACGGCTTTGCGGTCCCGCAACCGGCAGTTGCGGGACCGTTTTTCCTGCTTATTTCCGCCGCAAAAGCTTCACCGCCGCCGCAACGATTAGGGCCATGAGGGGCCACTCGAGGAAGACGGTCCAGAAGCGGTAGATATAGTCATAGGCCATGATGTAGGGCAGGGTAACGCGCAGGGCGACACCCACCAGGGGCAGGACCGCCAAGAGGACCTTCACTCCCTTGGGGAAAACCGTCTCCTTTCGCAGGTGCCAGATGGAAAACAGAAGTAAAAGCACCATGTTGAAAAACAGCGCCCAGGCGACGGCCAGGCGGAGGTAGTTCATGGAGGGCTCCCAGTAGGGCGTGAGGCGGACGG
>JAFOCY010000183.1 GCA_017380995.1 Oscillibacter sp.
ACTCCTGCAGGGATAGGATACAGGTTCTGATCGGGGAATCTTGTAACTCCTGCGACCTCAACCATCGATAGCTTGCCATCACCATCCACATCAAAGTTTGACGGCCCCATCACCTATAAAAACGCCCGTCGCAGCCCGGAGGTGGTGGACATCACCCCCCTGGACCGGATTTTGATCGAGACGGACGCTCCGTATCTTACTCCCGTGCCCTTCCGGGGTAAGCGGAATCACAGTGCACATCTGTCTTATGTGATCGAGAAACTGGCGGAGTGGAAGGGCGTGACCCCTGCCGAAATGGAGCGCATTACCTGGGACAACGCGGTGCGGTTTTACGGCCTGAAAGGACGGGTGTAAGGGAAAGGAGGGCCTATGGACAAAAAATTACTGGGTGTTTGTATCGCCATGGCGGCGGTGCTGGTCCTGTCCACCCGCTTTCTGCCGTATCTTTTTGCGGCGACAGAGCCTGGAGAAGCCTTTCCCATTACCCTTGTGGGCAGCGATGTTGCCTACGATACACTGACAAACAACCACAATGACCTCAAGGAACTTGGCATCATGGATCCCAACGCCACCGTGTGGATAGAACCAACCCTTACGGAAGATGACTTGGGGGAGTATCTGGGCACTGTGGGATGGAGCCCCGAAGAAGAACTGATTGGCTGCGCCATGTACCGCTGGGCAGCGTTCCCGGAGGCAAGGCGGGTTTGTATTTTGGACCTGGGAGGGGAGTACCGCCTTTATCAGGAAAGCGGCACCTACCATGCCCCCAACGCGACGGGCATCCCTGTTGCGGAGGTGGGCGAAGAAGTGCTCTCCGCCCCCGGTATTCTGCGGGAGGCGGTCGAACTGACGGAAGACCACCGGGAGTTTTGGCTGGACATCAGCGGCGACGGGGAGGAAGAGCGCCTTGTCATGGTGCGCCGGAATGAGGTGGTCTACGGGGAGACCATGGACTCCGGAGACCTGCCCTATTGGTTCTGTGATCCGCTGTGGGTCGTGACAGCGGAGGAGAACGGCCTTTGTACCGTCCTGGAGTTTCCCGCGGCGGCGTTTTTGGCGGCGCTGGAGGAGCGGCTGGAGCTGGAGCGCACCGGCGGCCAGACGGTCATCCACCTGGGAAAGCACCTGACCAACCCCACAGCGGCGCTGGAGGAGGACAATGCCGCTCCGGCGTTGGAGACGGGCCTTGCCTACCCCTGTATCCTGGACGCGAGCAAGAGCGGCTATATCGGCTTTTGGTCGGACCTGCAGGTGAAAACGGCCCAAAGCATTCATACGGCAGGCCTTTTTTCCGGCCGCGTCGGTTATGAGGACGGGGTCTTCACCCTCTCGGACTGGGAGCTTTCCGGAGCGCCCATGAATTGAAATTGTAATTGTAATAGTTTTGTGATGTTTTCCCCTTGGAAAGTTGCTATGATACTGCCATAACAATGAAGGAGGAAAGACCATGAAACGTTTGACTGCATTGACCCTGGCCCTTTTACTGGCCCTGAGCCTTTCCGCCTGCAAAAAGGCGGAGGAGGAAGCTCCGGATCGCTCTGGCCCTGTTTCCTCAGCTCCGGAGAAAAAGGAACCCCCGGAGGGCTTTCTCGGTGTGAGTGGGGAGCCTTTGAAGGAGACGACGCTGGCCTCTGTGTCTGCTTCCGCTATCGTGACAGAAGGCCGGGTGCCCGAGGGTGAGTACGACCTGCCCACGGAGATTATCAGCCTCGAAGAATGGGAGAAGCAGGGTGGTATCGCGCAGCTCGACCGCCTGCATAATGACAGTGCCGCCTTTTATGCTGTAGAGGGAAAGGAGTTTTCCCCTGCCCTGATCCGCTGGGAGGATTCCCTGGTGGAGTTCGATTGGGCCTATGCAACGTCCAGGGGTTACCAGCCGATCATGTGGCGTTCGGATATGGACGGGGATGGGGACCATGAACTGGCTGTGGTATGCGATGTTGCCAGCGGTACAAATGTGAGTTTCTATGAGCTCCATGTTCTGGAAAAGAACGACGATGGGACCTTGACCGCCTATACTTACCCCTGGGAGACCCTGGCGGCAGCCTTGGATAACAGTTTCCAAATCGCGTTCTCTGGGGACAAGACCTATGTGAACATAGGACAGGAGTATGTGGACATTACCGAAGTTTTGGGAAGTGCGGAACCCAAGTATACCGGAAATGGCTTGGAAGCGGGCCCTATGGCGGCTTTTGAGAGAATGGGGGCGGGGTTTGCCTACTACCAGGGACTCTTTCTGGAAACAGAGAATGTAGGTTCCAGACCTGTTGCACTGCTCGGCGCCGAGGGATCTTATCAAGACGGAACATTTCTTTTAGATAACCTGAGCGTTTGGCCAATGCCAAATGCTTAATAAGGAGCAAAAACGATGGAAAAAGGCTTTACCATTACCTATGAATACGGGGATAACCTCTATGTAAACCCCACCAACCGCTGCAACTTCAACTGCGAGTTCTGCCTGCGGCACAACAATTCCGGCGGCAGCATTTATACCCATAACCTGTGGCTCAAGCGGGAGCCTACGAAAGAGGAAATTTTGGAGTCCATCGAGAGCCATGACCTGACCAAATACCGTCAGCTGGTGTTCGTGGGCTTTGGCGAGCCCAGCTATCGGATCGACGATATCTGCTGGGTCATTGACCAAATGAAGGAACACGGCACCAAGATCTATACCCGTATGGACACCAACGGCACCGGCAGCCTCATCCACGGCCGGGACATCGCCC
>JAFOCY010000184.1 GCA_017380995.1 Oscillibacter sp.
CCTCTCCTGGATGACCTCCATGTGGAGCATCCCCAAAAAGCCGCAGCGGAAGCCAAAGCCCAGAGCCACAGAGGATTCGGGTTCAAAGGAGAGGGAGGCGTCGTTGAGCTGGAGCTTTTCCAGAGCGTCCCGGAGATCGGGGTACTTGGAGCCGTCCTCGGTGTAGATACCGCAGTAGACCATGGACTGCACGCCACGATAGCCGGGCAGGGGCTCGGCGGTAGGGGCAGCGGCGTCGGTAACGGTGTCGCCTACGCGGGTATCCGCCACATTCTTGATGGAAGCGGTGAAGTAACCGACTTCGCCGGCCTCCAGACGGTCGCAGGGCTCCAGGCCCAGGGGCAGCAGGTGGCCGCACTCAATGACCTGGTAGGCAGCGCCGGAGGCCATGAGCTTGACGGTCTGGCCGGTGCGGATACTGCCCTCCACAATGCGCATATAAACGATAACGCCCCGGTAGGAGTCATACTGGCTGTCAAAGATCAGCGCCTTGAGGGGAGCGTTCACATCGCCGGCGGGGGCGGGGACGTTGGCCACCACATCTTCCAGCACGGCTTCGATGTTGATGCCCATCTTGGCGGAGATCTCAGGGGCATCCATGGCGGGAAGACCGATGATGTCCTCCACCTCCTGCTTGGCCTTCTGGGGGTCGGCGGCAGGCAGGTCAATCTTGTTGAACACGGGCAGGATCTCCAGCTCGTGCTCCATGGCAAGATAGGTGTTGGCCAGGGTCTGTGCCTCCACGCCCTGGGTGGCATCCACCACCAAGATGGCACCCTCACAGGCGGCAAGAGAGCGGGAAACCTCGTAGTTGAAGTCCACATGGCCCGGGGTATCGATGAGATTCAGGTCGTAGACCTCGCCGTCCTTGGCGGCATACTGCAAACGGACGGCCCGGGCCTTGATGGTAATGCCGCGCTCCTTCTCAAGATCCATGTTGTCCAGCAGCTGGCTCTCCATCTGACGCTGGGAAACTGCCTCGCAGCGCTCCAGCAGGCGGTCCGCCAGCGTGGACTTGCCGTGGTCAATATGGGCGATAATAGAAAAGTTTCGAATATTACTTTGCTTCATATATATGGATTCCTCCTGGTGGAAGGTTGGTATTCGTGGCAGGTCTTATTCCGCCAGCTTGCCTGAGCGCTTGTCGGCGGTGCCCAGGACCTGGGTCAGACTCTGGTTGCGGCCGGGAAATTCATCGGCAAGGGCAGTCGGGGAAAGATCCGGGAAGGGCTTTTTCTCCTCCGCCTGGTGTCTCATGGCCCGGACATAGGCATTCTCGGCAAGCTTCATGTCAGCCCCGGTCAGGTCCAGGTCCTCCCGGCTCAGGGAGAAATAGCCCTCATTGGCGCCGGCGGCATGATAAAGGTGGCGGTAAAGCCGGTAAACGGCATCGGAAAGATAGGCGCCGGCAGCATTGATGGCGTTCTTGTCCCCCAGCTTTCCAAGGAGGCCGAAGAGAACGCCCACCGCGCCGCCGATGAGCTTGCTCTGCAAGGTAGCCAGGACGCCGCCCTGGAGGATGTTTCCGGGTTCGGCGGCGTTGAGGATATCCTGCTCCGTGAGCATATTGCCCTCCCGGGAGAGGGTCCGGCCCAGGATGAAGTCCGCCGACACGTTATAATAGTCACAGGCCTTCACCACAAACGCAAGGCCCGGCTCGCGGATACCGTTTTCATAGTGGCTCAGCAAAGCCTGGGAGATCCCAAGGTCCTTTGCCGCTGTGCGCTGGGAAACACCCCGCTCCTGGCGCAGCAGGGAGAGGGTGCGGGAAAATTCGGAAGCCATATCTCTGTCTCCTTCCGGCATTTTTGATTACGTGAAGTATATTTTAGCAGGAGAGATACGGTTTGTAAAGAAAAATCAGCGCTTCAGCCCTTCAAAATACCCATCCACTTCCCGGATGAGCCGGGCATGGAACCAGCAGGCCGCATAACACACGCTGCTCAGCACCGCCCCGTCCAGCCAGAGGACCTTGCACTCCGTCACGGCCCAAAGGTCTGTGCCCACCATTTTCCGTGTCTCAGGCCGGCCGGGCTGGACCACACCAAAGAAGGTCCCCTCCCCTGCCCGGTCCAGGCCGTCCCCGCTTTTGAGATGGGCTCTTCCGCTGATCAGGTAGCCTACCCGGCCCTTCGTCTGCCGATGCTCTCCTGCGGGGACGGTCTCCGCATCCATATTGAAGCAGGCGTCAAAATACCGTCCGCCCTCCCGGGGAAGCCACTGCCAGAAGGGCTGGTCCTTCAACAGCTCATAAAGATTTTCGTCCATCAAAAGAGCCCCACCTGATGCGGCAGCACATCTCCGCCAATGGAGTGCATCTGCTTTGTGCTCTCGTAGCCCAGGGCATGGTCGATGGCCATTTTGCGGATAATGTTCTTCACCGTCAGGTCAAAGTCCGTATTCTCCCGGTAGTCCGCCGGGAAAATATAATCCACCCGGCCCTTGGCCAGCAGCTCCTCCACGCCGGTACGGCTCTCCGGCTGGTAAACGGCAATGGCCTGGCCGCCGTAGGAGCGCATCATCTTCATGCAGGGCACATCGGAAAGGCCATCTCCCACGTAGATCATATTGTGGAAGGGCACCCGCTTGGAGTCATCGGGCATGGAGTCGTTGAGGGTTTTGTCATCGGAGACATCCAGCACACCCTTGTTGATCCGGTAGACGAACTGGGTCTTGGCGGTAAAGTTTACGGTAAGCTTGGGCCAGACAGGGCGGCCTTCCTCATCATAATAAAACTCGCTGGCGTAGATCTCCTTAAATTCCCGGCTGATGGAGCAGCCCTCGATGATCTCCCGAAGGCCGGAGGAGATGATATAGTGCTCCACCTTCACCCCCTGGGTACGTCCAAAGGCATTGATCCGGGTAAACCAGTCCTGTACACCGGGGAAGAGCACGATCTCCTTTCCCATCTCCACCAGGGCCTCCCGGGTAAAGGGCAGGTTTTTCCGCTCCGATTCCCGGATCATGGTGTACATATAGGCCAAAATGCCATCCACCCGGTTGCTGCGGCCAAAGCCGTTGGCCTTGGCCCAAAACTCCGCCGGTGTCATACCCAGGGAGGGGATGAAGGCGTAGTCCTCCATGTCGGTAGTGCACAGGGTCTTATCAAAGTCATAGAGAAAGG
>JAFOCY010000027.1 GCA_017380995.1 Oscillibacter sp.
GAGGGGAAGCGGCGTCATCGGCTGGTTCCTTTACAAGGCTGACCGGGGCGCGGAAATTTCCCGCAGCAGTATCTTTTATAAAGTGTGGTCCTTTGTCCTGGCGCTTTTGACGAAGCTCTATGACGCGCTGCATCTGGAAAAGCTCTTTGACGGCAGCGTGTTTACCCAGACCTTCCTCTGGTGCGCCCTGGCTGTGTTTGTGACTCCGATCCTGCCCACCATGGCGGTGCTGGCTCTGGTGCTGGTGGGCTTTTGCTCGCTGCTGCTGGGGATGCTGCGACGCAGGCACAGTCTGCAGTACGCCTCGGTGAACCGTTTTGTCATCCTCTATGCCGCCATCTACATGGTGGCCACGGTGACCTCTGTCACCCCCGGCGCCAGTTTGCTGCCCGGCATTTTGACCGTTGCCTTCATCCTCTTCACCGTGGTGCTGGGCAGCGCCGTTACCCGCCGCCAGCAGATCGACGCCGCCATCTTCCTGCTGGTTTTGGCAGGCGCGGCGGTCTCCGCCTACGGCATCTGCCAGTTCCTCTTTGGCTGGGGCTACCAGTCTGACGCCTGGGTGGACAGCGAGATGTTCTCCGCCATCGGCTTCCGCGTTACCGCAACACTCCAGAATCCCAATATGCTGGGCCAGTACCTGGTGCTGATGATCCCCGTGGGCGGAGCAAAGCTTCTAAGCGTGAAGACCTGGAAGGAGCGGGCCTTCTACTTTGTAAGCTGCGGCCTTATGTGCATCTGCATGATCCTGACCTACTCCCGCGGCGCCTGGCTGGGACTGGTGTTTGCCGCCGCCATCTTCTTTGTGCTGCTGGACCCCCGGCTCATTCTGCTGGCCCCCTTTGCCCTGGTTGCCCTCTACTTTGTTCTGCCGGAGACGGTGATCTCCCGCTTTACCAGCATCGGTAACCTCAAGGATAACTCCACCTCCTACCGGGTGTATATCTGGCTGGGCACCCTGGCCATGCTGGGCGACGGCTACTGGCTCAGCGGTGTGGGCCCCGGCGAGACGGCCTTCAACACCGTCTATCCCGCCTACAGCTACAATACCATCGTGGCCCCCCACGCCCACAACCTCTTTTTGCAGATCGTGTGCGATGCCGGCATCTGCGCCCTCATCATTTTCCTCCTGGCCCTGTTCTGGTACTTCCGTTCCCTCTGCGCAGGACTTGCCAAGGAAAAGGACTTTACAGGGAAAATGCTTCATATCGCCTTCATTTCCGGTATGGCGGGCTTTTTGGTCCAGGCCATGACGGACTATTCCTTCTATAATTACCGGGTCATGCTGATCTTCTGGGTGTACCTTGCCTTGGGCATGGTGGTCACCCGGCGCAAGGAGCTGCCGGAAGGGAGTCTTATCCAATGATCAAAGTTTTGAACATCATCAGCGATACCAACATCGGCGGCGCCGGCCGGGTACTGCTGAACTACCTGCAATACGACAACCGCACGGACTTTGAAACCGCCGTGGCCGTTCCCAAGGGAAGCCTTCTGGCCCAGCCCCTGCGGGACCTGGGCGCCGCCGTCTACGAGGTGGAGGGCATGGTGGACCGGTCCTATCATAAGGACGATGTGAAGGTCCTGATGGACCTGATCCGGGAGGTGGACCCTGATATCGTCCACACCCACGGCGCCCTCTCCGGCCGCATTGCCGGCCGCCGCTGCGGCAAGACCGTGATCTTCACCCGCCACTCCGCCTTCCCCGTCTCCGCCAAGCTCCGCTATCCCCCGGGACGGTGGGTGAATAAGCTGTTGAACGAGCATTATTCCGACCATATCATCGCCGTGAGCCCTGCCGCCGCCGAAAATCTCACGGACGCCGGCGTTTCCCCCAAGCGCATCACCACCATGATGAACGGCGTGGCTCCCGTTACCCGGCGCGGCGAGGCGGAATGCGCCGCCGCAAAAGCCGAGTGGGGCATCGGCAAGGAGGATTTCGTCTTTGGCATTCTGGCCCGTATCGAAACCTACAAGGGTCATCTTGATATCGTGAATGCCGCGGAAATGCTGGCAAAGGAGGGACGGAACTTCAAGCTCCTCATCGCCGGTATCGGCAATTACGAGGAGGAGCTGCGGAAGGAAGTCACCGCCCGCCGCCTGGATGACCACGTCCGTTTCCTGGGGTTCCAGAGCGATGTTGCCAAGTTCCTCTCCATTCTGGATGTGCAGCTCAATGCCTCCTACGGCACCGAGACTTCCAGCCTTTCCATTCTGGAGGGCTTCAGCATGAATGTGCCCGCCATCGTCAGCGACTACGGCGGAAACCCCTGGCTGGTGGATCAGGGAGAAAACGGTCTTTTGTTCAAGACCCGGGATGCGGAGGAGCTCTACCGCTGCATCGCCAAGGTCATGGACGAGCCCGAGACCTTGCAGCGGATGTCCCGCCGGGCCGGAGAGATCTTCAATGAGCGCTTTACCGGCCAGATCTTTGCACAAAACATCGAAAACGTCTATCGAAAGACGCTGAAAGGAGCCAACCATGGAAGAAAATAAGGGCTTCCGTCTGAAGCTGAATCTCTTTGACGGCATCGTGATCCTGGCTGCCCTGGCAGTTGGCGCAGTGCTGCTCTACATGAACCTCAAGCCTGCCGCCCCCGCAGGGGACACCAGCACTCCCGCTGCCGCCACCACCCAGTACACCATCCGTCTCCAGAAGACCCTGCCCGGTACCGGCGAGCTTATTGAAGCCGGCGATGCCCTGGTGGATGTTGTGAAGAACTTTGAGCTGGGTACCGTGGTCTCCGCCACCGTGATGCCTGCCACCGACTCCATCATCAACGAGGAGGCCAAGGCCTACGTCACTGCCGAGATCCCCGGCTACGAGGATATCGAGATCGTGGTGGAATCCAGCGTGACCTACGGCGAGGAGAACATCCTGGTGGGTTCCGGTTACAAGCTCCGGGTGGGCGAGAAGATCTATGTCCGCGGCCCCGGATATCTGGGCTCCGGCGAGGTTTATGCCATTGAAAGGGGGAACTGAAGATGAAGCTTATTGACAAGAACGGCCGCCTCTTCGGCAAGATCAGCGTTATTGACCTGCTGGTGGTTCTGGTGGTGGCCGTGATGGCCTTTGCCCTCCATCAGAAGAACAACAGCTTCACCGTCACCGCTTCCTCCGGCTCCGGCACCACCATCACCTTTACCTGCCTTGCCGAGAATCTGGATCTCCACGTGGCAGACGCTGTGGCCGTGGGCGATAAGATGTACGACAAGGACCACTCCACCGGCGGTGCCATCGGCACCATCACTGCCATTGAGCGCCTGGAAGCCGGGAAGACTGAGAAGCTGAAAAACGGCACCTACGCGCGCCTGACCAATGAAGACGGCTGCAACCTCCTGATCACTGTGGAGTGCACCGGCAGCGTCACCGATGGCCGCTATTCTATCAACCGGGTCTATGAGCTGGGCGTCAATGCCAACCGCAGCTTCTACACCCCCTATTCCGCCTTCGAGGCCATGGTCACGGAGATCCACTGAGATGAAGATCCTGATGGCCACTATGGCGCTGGATATCGGCGGCGCCGAGACCCACATCGTGGAGCTGAGCAAGGCCCTGGTGCGCCGGGGCCATGAGGTGCTGATTGTCTCCAACGGCGGCGTCTATGTTCCCGAGGCGGAAGATGCCGGCGTGCGCCACTATGAAGCACCCCTTCACCGCCGGGCGGTGGGGGAGATGCGCCGCTCCTACGGCATTTTAAAAGAGATCATCCAGCGGGAAAAGCCGGACATCGTCCACGCCCACGCCCGCATCCCCGCCATGCTCTGCGGACTTCTGGCAAAGAAGATGAAGTTCCCCTTTGTCACCTCCTGCCATGGCGTCTATCAGGTCAGCGGCGTTCTGCGCACCCTTTCCGACTGGGGCGAGCGGACCCTGGCCGTCTCCGAGGATATCCGGGACTACCTGGTGACGGAGTACAAGGTCCCCCGGGAGCATATCCGCCTGACCATCAACGGCATCGACACGGAGAAATTTTCCCCGGAAGCCTCCGGCGCAGCGGTGCGGGAGGAGTTTTCCCTGGGAAATGCTCCGGTGATCGGCCATGTGAGCCGCCTGGACGAGGAGCCTGCCCTCATTGCCCGTGATCTGATCGAGATCGCCCCGGCGCTGGATCAAGCCATCCCCGGTGTGCGCATCCTCATTACCGGCGGCGGTACCGCCTTTGCACAGCTCCGGGAGAAGGCGGCGGCTGTGAACAAGGCTTTGGGACGGGCGTGTCTGGTCCTCACCGGGCCCCGGACGGATATCCGGGAGATGATGGCCGCCTGCGACCTCTTTGTGGGCGTATCCCGGGCGGCCCTGGAGGCTATGGCGGCGGGGAAGGCCGTGATCCTCTCCGGCGCCCAGGGCCACACCGGCCTCTTTGCCCCGGAAAAGCTTTCCAAATGTATCGACACCAACTTCTGCTGCCGCACGGATCCTGTGGCGACAGCGGAGCAGATGCTCCGGGAGATCCTGGAGGCCTGGGCCCTGCCTCAGGAGGAGAAGGACCGCCTGGGCCGCTATGGCCGGGAAACGGTGATGGCTCACTATTCCCTGGACCGTATGGCCCAGGACGCCCTGGAAGTCTACGGCCAGGTCCGCAAGCGGAAATACAACGTGGTCATGAGCGGCTACTATGGCTTTGCCAACGCCGGTGACGATGCCATTTTGGATTCCATCCACCAGTCCATCGGGGAAGTCAGCGATGAGGTGGGCATCACCGTCCTTTCCAAGGACCCTGCCCTCACGAAGCGGCAGTTTGGCCTGGAAGCTGTGTCCCGGTTCCATGTGGGGCAGGTGTTTTCCGCCCTGCGCAGGTGCGATGTGCTCCTCAGCGGCGGTGGAAGCTTGCTGCAGGATACCACCTCCACCCGCTCTATCCTTTATTATCTTGCAGTGATGCACACCGCAAGGCTTATGGGCAAGCCC
>JAFOCY010000185.1 GCA_017380995.1 Oscillibacter sp.
GCGGCCACGGTCTTCTCCCAGTTGATAGCAGCGATCTTGTCCTTGGTAATGGCGTTGACGCCGCCCAGGAGGCCGGCAACGATCACGCAGGTAACAAACAGCGTAACGGTCAGCTTGATGATATACTTAGGGTCCATATTGACCTTGGTCTTTTCAGTGCTCATTTCGCTGCCTCCTTCTTATCGGATTTCACAACACCGAAGCGGGTAGGCTTGGTGTACTTGTCGATCAGAGCGGTGCAGCAGTTCATGACCATGATGGAGTAGCACACGCCTTCGTTCAAAGCGCCGAAGTAGCGGATGAACACAGTCAGCAGACCGCAGCCAATGCCGTAGATGACCTGGCCCTTCTTGGTAACAGGGGAGGTGGCATAGTCGGTAGCCATGAAGATGGCGCCCAGCATCAGACCGCCGCCGAACACGCTGTAGAGCATCCACTCGATGCCGCTGCCGGCCTTGGGGAACAGGAAGGAGAGCACGGCCACAGTGCCGATATAGGCAACAGGAGTCTGCCAGTTGATGACCTTGCGCCAGATGAGATAAGCGCCGCCCAGCAGCAGGGCAATGGCGGAAACCTCACCCATGGAGCCGCCGATGGTGCCCATGAACACGTCAGTCACGGAGTAGGCAGCCTTCAGGCCCTCGATGTCGCCGCCCTTGAGGTAAGCCATGGGGGTAGCGGCGGTAATGACGTCCACGTTGGAGCCCAGGACCGCAGCCTTATTGGCGGCAGGATCGATCCACTTGGTCATGGAGCCTGCATAAGAGGCAACCAGAGCGGCACGGCCGCCCAGGGCGGGGTTGATGAAGTTCTTGCCAATGCCGCCGAAGAGCTGCTTGACAAAGATGATGGCGAAGAAGTCGCCGATGAGGATCTGCCAGTACTCTACGGTAACGGGGCAGGTCAGAGCCAGGAGCATACCGGTAACCACTGCGGACAGGTCGCCCACGCTCTGGGGCTTCTTCATCAGCTTGCGGTACAGCCACTCAAAGAACACGCAGCCGATGACGCTGACGCCGGTCAGCAGCAGGGCGCGCATACCAAAGTTGAAGCAGCCGAAGATCAGCGCAGGGATCATGGCGATGATCACATCCAGCATGATGGAGCGGGTGGTCTCACTGCCGCGGATGTGGGGGGAGGAGGTGGCAATGAGGTTCAGCTTTTTGTAGTCAGTCATTTTGCGACGGCCTCCTTCTTCTCTTCTGCGGCCTTCTTGGCTTCAGCGGCAGCCTTGTCGGCAGCCATCTTGTCCTTTACCAGCTGCTTGCCGGTCTTGAACATATGGGTCAGGTGCATACGGGCGGGGCAGGCGTAGGCGCAGGCGCCGCACTCCATGCAGTCCATAATGTGGGCTTCGTTCAGCTCATCCACCATGCCCTTTTCGGCATACTGGTACATGAACAGGGGCTCCAGGTGCATGGGGCAGGCGGCAACGCACTTGCCGCAGCGGATGCACTGGGGATTGGCAACCGTCTGCTCCTCCTTGTCGGCGAAGGCCAGCATAGAGCCGGTGCCCTTGCCAACGGGGATATCGCAGGTGTACTGGGCCATACCCATCATGGGGCCGCCGGCGATGATCTTATAAGTATTGTCCTTCAGGCCGCCGCACTCGTCAAAGAGGCAGGACACAGGGGTGCCGATGGGGCACTCCAGGTTCTTGGGCTCGATGACGCCGGAACCGGAAACGGTGACCACCTTGCTCACCACGGGCATACCCTTGGCGATGGCGCGGTAGATGGCGCAGGTGGTGTTCACGTTGAAAACAGCGCAGCCGATGTTGGCGGGCAGAGCGCCGGGGGGCACCTGCTTGCCGGTGACGGCCTGACACAGCTGCTTCTCACCGCCCTGGGGGTAGCGGCAGCGCAGAGGCTCCACTGCCACAGGGGCCTGGGTCTTGGCGATGGTCTCATTGAGTTTGTTGATGGCGTCCTGCTTGTTCACCTCGATGCCGATGACCACCTTATCCACGCCAAACATCTTGGCCAGATACTTGCAGCCGCCGATGAACTCCTCGGTGCGCTCCAGCAGGGTGCGGTGATCGCCGGTGATGTAAGGCTCGCACTCCGCGCCGTTGATGATCACGGTATCCACCTTGCCGATGCCGCCGGAAATCTTCACGTGAGTGGGGAAGGTAGCGCCGCCCATACCCACGATACCGGCGTTCTTCACGGCCTCGATCATCTCCTCAACGCTCAGGGCGTCGGGATCTGCGGGAGCCTGGACCTCTTCACTGAGAGTGTCCTGGAAATCGTTTTCGATGACTACGGCCATCATGTTGCCGCCCATGGAATAGGGGCGGGGCTCGACAGCCTTCACCTTGCCGGAAACGCTGGCGTGGATGGGAGCGCCGAGTCCGCGGAACTCACCGATCTTCTGGCCAACCTTCACCTCGTCACCCACCTTGACCAGGGGAGTGCAGGGTGCGCCAAAGTGCATAGACATCGGGATGACCACCTCAGCAGGGGGAGGGAGCTGCTGGATAGCCTTTGCATTGGTCGCGGCCTTCATGTCATGGGGATGAACGCCGCCAAAGAAAGCGTATGCCATTGTCTTTCACCTCATTTTTACTCGCAGATAGTCACCACAGCGTCCTTCCCCTGTCTCCGCCGTCCGGAGTCAAAAAAGGGCGCAATGATGCCACTACTACATACTGAAATTTATTTTACACCTAACTTTCACGCTTGTCCAGTATAACCGAATCGATTGGGTCGAAAAAAATATATTTTGCAGGAATTTTCCTGGAGCTTTCAGCGGATTCAGACCCCCGTTTCATAAAAGCCGGGGCAGACGGCTCCATTTCCTGCCACTTGCCAACCCAGGCGGCTCATGCTATACTACCTTATTATATATGCAACGGAGGCCCCTAAATGAACCCTGAACACATCGACCGCAGACGGTTAAAGTCTGATATGAAGTCCGTTGTCCGCAGCGCCCAGGTAGGCGCCCGGGCTATGACGGCCTTGTACTTATCCTTAAGTCTCATTCTATCCCTGCTCAGCTACGTAGGCTCCGCCCGGGGCGGCGCCCTTTCCGTCTTCCTCTCCATCCTCACCACCCTGGTGAGCCTGGTACTGGGAGCCGGCTTTGTGATGTACTGCATGGCCATCCTCCGGGGGGAGCGGGCGGAGTACCTCTCCCTCTTTGACGGGTTTTCCATCGCCGGAAAGTTCATCGCGCTGTACATCGTCCAGATCTCCCTGATCACCCTGTGGTCCATGCTCTTTGTGGTGCCGGGCATCATCGCCATGTACCGCTACCGCTTCGCCGAGTACAACCTTTACGAAAACCCGGACCTTGGCGTTTTTCAGGCCCTGGACATGAGCAAGCGCCAGACCATGGGCTATAAAATGCAGCTTTTCATGCTGGATGTGAGCTACTTTGGCTGGTCCTGCCTTGCCTCGCTGCCGGTGATGGCAGAGAGCTATCTTTACTCCTTTGAAATGGTGGCCGTGGAGCTTGGCTCCGCCCCCTTCCTCCCGGTCCTCTCTGACAGACAGTACCTGATCTGGATGCTCATTACCGGACTCTGGCGCATTGGCGTGTCCCTGTTCTATCTGCCGCAATACCAGTGCACCGAGCTTGGCTACTACGAAACCGCCAAGTCCACCTCCGGTATCGACCCCAACCAGTTCTGCGCCCCCGCCCCCGATGGGCTGTAAACAGAAAAAAGACCGCCCGAAAGCGGGATTTAAAAACAGCCAGGCTGCATTTTGCAGCTTGGCTGTTTTCATTGGTCGTATTGCTCAGCAGCGCACTTGTACCCATTTGATAAATTTCAAATCGGTTCCTGCATCATTTCTTTGCGATCACAATCGGCTGATAAAAACCGGTTTCTTCCGGGAACTTCCAAACCACTTCACTGCAGCCATTGGCCATCAACAAGCTTGTCAGCTCCTCTCTGCGCGTTGCTCTGTATTCACAGTCAAACTTATTTACCTGCAGCGTATCTTCATCGTCAATGATGTACTGCGTAAGTTTATAATGTTCGTCGTTCCACACCCAGGTTTGGAAGGACACTCTCTGCCCCTTGGCAGTTTTATGGATATAGGGTGGAGAATACGGCGGTTTTTCCTGGAGAAGCGCATCATAATCTCTGATGCTGGCAACAAACATACCGCCCGGCACAATTTGATTCGTGATGCTCTTGACCGCAGCTTCCAGTGCGTCCTTTGAGAGCATATGGGGCAGCGCATTATCCATGCAAATCACAATGTCAAACTGTTCCGAAAAAGCCTCCGCTAAAGCACAAAAGTCAGCGTGTTTGAAAGGAATCTTCACGTGGTTCTTTGCCGCTCGTTCTTTTGCTTCCTCTATTTCTCCATCGCTAATATCCGAAGCAGTTACGGAATATCCAAGCGTAGCAAGTCCGATCGCCTGTGTGCCTATTCCACAGGCACAATCAAGGATATTTGCTGTTTTGTCAAATCCATTCTCATGAAAGAGGTCGTTCAAAATAACAGCTTGTTCATGTGTTGTAGATTGCCAATCAAGAAACAGCTTATCATAGTGAGAAGCCAAGTTATCATAAAAAGTCTGTGTGATATCCATGCGGACAGCTCCCTTCCATCTTCGTATTGGCCGTTTTGCTTCCATATGATCACGCAAAAGCAAATGATACAAGAACAGCCACAGCGGAGCAAGCCACTGTGACTGTTCTCTGTTTTACGAAAACCGTCAGTTTCCGCGGCCGTTTGTTACAGTTCTCTTCGCCCCTCCAGGGCCCGCATGAGGGTAGCCTCGTCTGTAAATTCCAGATGTCCGCCCACGGGAATGCCGTAGGCCAGGCGGGTGACCTTTACGTCGAAGGGCTTGAGGAGCCGGGCAATATACATGGCGGTAGCCTCTCCCTCCGTATCGGGATTGGTGGCCATGATAACCTCCTTTACATCTCCCTTGGCCACCCGCTCCACCAAGGGCTTTACCGCAATATCGTCAGGCCCAACATGGTTCATGGGCGAGATGACTCCGTGGAGCACATGGTAATGGCCGTTGTACTCCCGGCTGCGCTCGATGGCGGCAACATCCCTGGGGGAAGCCACCACGCACACAACGCTGCCGTCCCGCTTGGGAGAGGCACATACCGGGCAGAGGCCGCCGGCGGTGAAGTTCTGGCACACCGGGCAGGTGGTCACATTGCGCTTGGCATCCAGAATGGCGTTTGCAAACTCCTCCGCCTCCTCCTGGGGAAGCCCCAGGACAAAGAACGCCAGCCGCTGGGCGGATTTGCCGCCGATACCCGGCAGGCGGGCAAACTGCTCAGTGAGCTTTTCCAAAGGCGCGGGAAAATACTCCATTTCCTTACCCTCTCAGCTCCGCGATCCGCTGGGGGATGTCCGCGGCGCCGTAAACAGCGCTGCCGGCCACCAGCACATTTGCGCCCGCCTCGATGCAGGTCTTGTAGGTGTCCGGGCCCACGCCGCCGTCCACCTCCAGCTCGCAGGCAGGGTTCTTTTCATTGATCCACGCGCGCAGCTGGCGGACCTTGGGCATCATGTTTTCCATAAAGCTCTGGCCGCCAAAGCCCGGCTCCACCGTCATCACCAGGATCAGCTCCACCTTCTCCAGGAAGGGAAGGGCGGCTTCGGCAGGGGTATTGGGCTTGAGAACGATACCGGCCTTCTTCCCCTTGGCATGGATGAGGTCGATACAGCGGTGGGTATTCTCCTCGGTGTCGGACTCCACGTGAACTGTCACAAGGTCCGCACCGGCGTCGCAAAACTGCTCCACATACCGCACAGGCTCCACGATCATCAAATGCACATCCAGAGGCAGGGAAGTGGTGGGCTTAATGGCCTTTACCACGGGAATACCGATGGTGATATTGGGAACAAAGCATCCGTCCATCACATCCACATGGACGTAATCAGCGGCGGAGATCCGGGCAATGTCCCGCTCCAGGTTGGCAAAGTCGGCAGAAAGGATAGAGGGCGAGATCTTGATCATAACAGAACCTCTTTTCATAAAATTTTATGATAGGTCCAGTGTAACAAAGGGCGCGGGGAAAAGCAACGGTAGAATTTTCTGCCGGGTGTTGCAAAAGCCTCTGTATCAGAAGAAAAAACGTGGTATAATAATATCAATAAAAAGAAAACGAAAGGAGACTTTCCTATGTCTGTTAAACACCTGACCACTGCCGAGTTTGACGCTGTTGTGGATAACGCCCCCCTGACCCTGGTTGATTTCTGGGCCACCTGGTGCGGTCCCTGCCGGATGGTGGGTCCCGTCATCGAAAAGCTGGGAGAAAAATACCAGGATACCGCCGTCATCGCCAAGGTGGATGTGGATGCGGAGCCTGACCTGGCCCGCCGCTTTGGCATCATGAGTATCCCCACAGTGGTATTTTTGAAAAACGGCAAAGAATTTGAGCGTCTGGTGGGCGTCCAGAACCCCCAGGTCTATATGGATATTCTGGATAAAAATCTGTAAGCGCTGTTCCCCGGAGGCCACGACCTCCGGGGATTTTTTATTGGAACACCTGCCCCAGAAGCTCCACGGCCTGCCCCAGCCTCTCCGGCTCTAATCCCGCGTAGTTCACCACCAGGGCATGGCGGGGTACCCGGGCCTTCTCCGCATACTCAGACAAAAAGCTCAGCCGCACGCCCAATTCCTCCGCCTTGCGGCGCAGCTCCTCCTCGCTTTTTTCCGTCTCCAAATACATCAAAAAATGAAGCCCCGCCCCCTGGTCTGTAATGCGGACATGGCGGGCAAAGGAGCTTTGCCCAAAGGCGGAAAGCACCATCTCCCGACGCTGACGGTACTCTTTGCGCATCCGGCTCAGATGCTGCTCATAGTAGCCCCCTGACAAGAATCTGGCCAGCACCTGCTGATCCAGCACCGGAACGGTGCAGGCGTAAAAATCCAGCCCCCGGCGGTAACGCTCCAGAAGACGGTAGGGCAGTACCATAAATCCAACACGCATGGAAGGGGAGATGGTTTGTGAGAACGTATTCATATAGACCACCCTGCCGCTGCCGTCAATGGACTGGAGCGTAGGGATCGGCCGTCCGGTGAAGCGGAATTCACTGTCATAATCATCCTCAATGAGAATGCCCCCGGTCTCCTCTGCCCAGCGCAGCAGTGCCTGACGGCGGGAGATCGGCGTCACAAGGCCGGTAGGATACTGGTGGGCGGGGGAAAGATGCGCTGCCTTGGCTCCGCTGCGCCGCAGCTCTTCCATATCCATACCCTCACCATCTAACGCCACAGGAATGGCCCTGGCTCCGGCAGCAGTATAGACCTGGTGGATTTTGGGATAACCCGGGTCCTCCACAGCGATGGCCGTCTCCCTTCCCAAAAGCTGGCTGAGCAGCAAATACAGGTACTCCGCGCCGGCGCCCACCACGATCTGCTCCGGTGAAACCGCCATCCCCCGGTAAGCTGTCAGATCTGCCGCAATGGCCTGCCGCAGTTCCAAAAGTCCCTGGTGGGGGCAAGGAGAAAGAAAGGTCCCGTCACTGAGACACTGGCGGGTCAGGCGGGTCCACACCGCCAGGGGAAAGCGGGCGGCGTCCAAACGGTTTGTCTTCAGGTCCAGCCGCCACTCCCGTGTTTTTTCAGGCGGAAGTACCGCCGCCTTCGCCGCCGCAGGCAATGTCTCCACCTCCGCGACGAAAAAGCCCCGCCTGGGCCGGGAGAAAATATAGCCCTCGGCCTCCAGCTGCCGGTAGGCTCCCTCCACGGTAATGACGCTCAGGCGCAGGTGCTCCGCCAAAGCCCTCCGGGAGGGGAGCTTTTCCCCCGGCTGTAACGCTCCGGAGAGGATATCCTCCCGGATGCAGCGGTACAAATATTCATACAAAGAGCGGTTTCCCCGGTTTGCCATGTCATAGGTCCTCATAGGCTCCTCCATCTGGTCTTATAAAAAATGCAAAAACTGGATATTTCAATCATACCACAACTGGCGTATGATGGCCACAAGATTTTTAGGACCCTGCGGTCCTGAAGGGAGCTGTTTTCCATGAAACATATCAAAAACCTGGTCCTTGCCTCCGTCCTGGCGGCCCTCGCCTGCGTTGCCACCCTGGTTCTGACCATTCCGTCCCCCACCGGAGGCTACATGAACCTGGGAGACACCATCGTCCTTCTTTCCGCCTACCTGCTTGGCCCCTGGTGGGGCGCCGCCGCGGCAGGAATTGGCTCCGGCATGGCGGACCTCATCGCCGGCTACGCCCTCTACGCCCCCGCCACGCTCCTCATCAAAGCGGTGATGGCCCTCCTGGCCGCCCTGCTCTACCATGCCCTGGGCCGCAAGCGCTGGGCGCTGCTTCCCTGCGGCATTGTGGCGGAGGCCATCATGGTCCTTGGCTACTGGGGCTATGACGGCATCCTGATGGGAAGCCTCATGGGCGCTGCCGTGGGCATCCCCTCCAACCTGACCCAGGCCGCCTTTGGCCTGGTTGCCTCCACGGCTTTGACCCTGGCGCTGAAGGCCAGCGCTTACGTAAGGGAAGAATTTCCTTCTCTGTAAACCGTTGTCTGACAATTTCATCAAAAATATGACCTCCCCCCTGACAGTTTGTCCTACTTGCATTGACAATCTTTCCTGCCCTCTGTTATAATGTAAACAATCCGTTAAGAAACCGTGGGCAAGACGCTGTCTGTCCACGGTGTTCTCTGGAGCAGGGGACTCCCCCTGAAATACATTTTAAA
>JAFOCY010000186.1 GCA_017380995.1 Oscillibacter sp.
ATCGTTGCATACCCAAAGAGAGAAAGGTGGTGTCTTTATGGACGATTTTACCAGAAAATTCCGAATTGCAATGGACAAGGATGCGGAGATCCATCACATCCTCTCCACGGTCTACAAGGCATTGGAGGAAAAGGGCTACAACCCCATCAACCAGATCGTTGGCTATATCCTCTCCGAAGACCCCACCTATATCACCAATCATAATAACGCCCGCACGCTCATCCGCAAGATCGACCGCGACGAGCTGCTGCAGGTACTGGTGCGCAAATATTTGGGGCAGTAAATACGGAACCTACCCGCGAGCTGGCCGGCTCGCGGGTTTTTGCTTTTCGAGGGGGCGAAAGAATGGAAGCAGATATTCGGGAGGTCATGCGGTATCTGGGGGCCGGCAAAGGGGATGACTCCCTCTTCGCCGCCGCGCAAGCCATTGCCTGCGAGATCAAAGAGGTACCCCGTTATACCTACCGTGTATTTCATCTGAAGGGGCTCTCCCTCCCGGAACTTGGACTCGCCCTGACGGGAAACACAGCGTCCAAAATGCTGGATGGGTGCGAAAAAGTCGTCCTTCTCGCCTGTACCCTGGGGCTGGAGTTTGATGCGCGGCTTCGGGCCGCTCAAGCACGGGATATGTCCAAGGCCGTCATTCTGGATGGGTGCGGCAGCGCTCTGGTGGAACAGGGATGCGAGGAAGCTGAGAGGGAGATCGCCCTTCGCTTCCCCGGGATGTACCTCACAGACCGCTTCTCTCCCGGCTATGGGGACCTGCCTTTAAGCCTTCAACCTCAGATTCTGCAGGCTCTGGACGCACAGCGCCGCCTTGGCATTGTGGTCAGTCCCTCGCTGCTGATGACTCCCGCCAAATCTGTAACTGCCATCATTGGTCTCTCTTCCGTACCGCAAATGGCCCGGATCCGAGGCTGTGAATACTGCTCTATGAAAGAAACCTGCGCGCTGCGCAAAGGAGGAAAACACTGTGGGCTTTGATCTGAAGCAAGACATTATCATTCTGGACGGCGCCATGGGCACCGTTTTGCAGCAGCGGGGACTGAAACCCGGCGGTATCGGTGAACTTTTGAACCTCACAGACCCGGAGCTTCTAAAATCCGTCTACCGGGACTATATCCAGGCGGGAAGCCAGATCATCTACGCCAACACCTTCGGGGCCAACGCCCTGAAGCTCTCGGGCACTGGCCATGGTGTGGAGGAAGTCATCTCTGCCGCCATCCGCACCGCCAGGGAGGCCGGTGCCGGAACTGAGACAAAAGTTGCCCTGGATGTAGGTCCTTTGGGCCAGCTTTTGGAGCCTATGGGAACGCTGACCTTCGAGCGGGCCTATGACCTGTTCCGAGAAATGATGGAAGCCGGCGCCAAGGCCGGAGCAGATCTTGTGGTCATCGAAACCATGACGGACCTGTACGAAGCCAAGGCCGCCCTACTTGCCGCCAAGGAGGCAACAGACCTCCCGGTCTTTGTCACCATGTCTTTTGAGGCCAGCGGCCGCACCTTCACCGGCTGCACCGCCGCATCCATGGCCCGCACCTTGGAGGGCCTTGGCGCAGACGCCATTGGTCTTAACTGCTCCCTGGGTCCTGATCTGCTGCTTCCCATTTTGAAGGAGATCTGTGCCAACACCTCTCTCCCGGTCATCGCCAAGCCCAACGCAGGACTGCCCGATCCGGTGGACGGCCACTACGATATGGATCCTGAAAGCTTTGCCGCCGCGGTCCTTCCGTGTCTTGAGGCTGGCGTCACCATTTTCGGCGGCTGCTGCGGCACCTCCCCGGATTACATCCGGACCTTGAAAAAAGCGCTGGAGGGAAAAGCTCCTGTAAAGCGCCCTCATCCTGTGGGCGCCTTTGTCTGCTCCTCCGTGACAGCCTGCCCCATCAGCGGCGTTCGCGTCATCGGCGAGCGGATCAATCCCACCGGCAAAAAGCGCTTCCAGCAGGCCCTGCAGGAGCAGGACCTGGACTATATTCTGGATGTGGCTGTCGCACAGGAAGATGCCGGCGCGGATATTCTGGATGTGAATGTGGGCTATCCCGGCATAGACGAGGTGGAAATGCTGCCCCGCGTGGTCAAAAAGCTCCAAAGTGCCGTCTCCCTTCCCCTGCAGTTGGATTCTACCAACGCCGAAGCTCTGGAGGCAGCCCTCCGGGTCTACAACGGCAAGGCGGCAGTAAACTCTGTCAACGGCGAGCAGGAGGTCATGGACCGCATCCTCCCCATCGTGAAAAAATACGGCGCGGCCGTGGTGGGATTGACGCTGGATAAATCCGGTATTCCCCAGAGCGCGGAAGGACGGGTGGCCATTGCCCGGCATATCCTGGACGCCGCTCTTTCCCATGGCATCCCCAAAGAGGACGTTTGGATCGACTGCCTGACCCTCACCGTTTCCGCCCAGCAGGACCAGGCTAAGGAGACCCTAAAGGCAGTTCGGACTGTCCGGGAAGAGTTGGGCCTGCAGACTGTTCTGGGTGTTTCCAATATTTCCTTTGGTCTTCCGGCGCGGTCCCTGGTGACCCAGAATTTCCTCATCCAGGCCATGGCAGCAGGTCTTACCATGCCGATCCTCAATCCCAATCAAAAGGAAATGATGGACGCCGTGGCGGCTTACAAGGTCCTCTCCGGTGAGGACGACCAGTGCCGAAATTACATCGCCCGTTTTGCGGATGCTTCCGCCACCGTGACCTCCGCCTCCTCCACCGCTTCCATGACACTGGATGAGGCCATTATGCGGGGTCTGAAAACCGATGCTTCCAAGCTTGCCCAGCTTGCTCTGGAATCCAGCGACGAACTGACCCTGGTGGAATCTATTCTGATCCCTGCCCTTGACAAGGTAGGCATCGGCTACGAGACCGGCAAGGTATTTCTTCCCCAACTCCTTTCCGCCGCCCAGGCCGCCCAGGGCGTTTTCGAGGTCATCCGCGCCTCCATTGCCAAAAAGGGCGGCGAGGCGGTGAAAAAGGGTGCGCTTGCCATCGCTACGGTCCAGGGAGATATCCACGACATCGGCAAAAATATCGTGAAGACTGTGTTGGAAAACTATGGTTATGAAGTCAGGGACCTGGGCAAAGACGTACCTCCCGAGGCCGTCTGCTCCGCAGTGCAGGAGCATGACCTGCGCCTGGTAGGGCTTTCCGCCCTCATGACCACCACCCTCCCCGCCATGGAAGAGACTGTCCGCCAGCTTCACGCCCTGCCTGTTCCCCCCACCATCATGGTGGGCGGCGCTGTGGTCACAGCAGAGTATGCCGCAAAAATCGGCGCAGACTACTATTCCCGTGACGCCCGGGAAGCCGTGGAGATCGCAAAAAAGGTATTTTGCTGACCATAATACTTACATGAATCCATACGACCAAAGGAGTGATCAAATTTGATCTTAGCAGTGGAAACCTACGCCGCCCGCAAGTACCTTGGCGAAGAAGAGGCCTTCCGTGCCATCAAGGCCGCCGGCTTTGACGGGGTGGATTTTTCCTTCTACCGGGGGCCGGATATGCTGGGCGAAGATTACCTGGAAAACGCCCGGAAAACCAAAGAGCATCTGGAGCAGTTCGGTCTTGCCTGCCATCAGGCCCACGCGCCTTATGAGTTCCGCTACGGAGAGGAAATGAGCCTTGAAAATCCCCACTACCTGAAGATCGTACGAGCCATGGAATACGCCTCCATTCTGGGTGCCAAACAGATCATCGTTCACGGCCTGAAGGTCCCCGGCGGACCTTATTCCCAGGAATGCTATGAAGCCAACTGTGCCTATTATCAAAGCTTCGCCCCTTATTGCCGGAAATTCGGGATCCGGATCGCTGTGGAAAACCTCATCACCACCATTTTTCCCCGACCCGAGCTTCTGAATCGGGTGATGGCCGCTTTGGACCCTGGCTGCTTTGTCACCTGCATGGACCTGGGCCACGCTTTGGTGGCGGGCATGGCAACACAGGACTATCTGGCAGGGCTCACTCCCGGCATTCTAAAGGCTCTTCATATCCATGATAATGACGGTTCTTCCGATCAGCACCGCCTTCCCCACCTTGGGAATGTGAATTGGGAGGCTGTGATGGAGGGCCTCGCCGCTTACGGGTACTCCGGAGATTTCACCATGGAGCTTACCGGATACCTGGGCTGCTTCCCGCCCCGTCTCCTCCCCCAGGCTCTGACCCTGGCGGCAGCCGTAGGCCGGGACCTGATGCAGCAATTCACCGACGCCCGCAGGGCACGGGCACAATAAAAAAGTCTCCGGTTTTGCCAAAAAGGCGAATACCGGAGACTTTTCTTTCCCCTTTTTGCAACAAATATTGCCAGGAAATAGCTATTGCGGAAACGTTGACAAAACGGAAAAAATCTGTTACAATTTGGTTACAAAATTTCCGAAGGAGTGTTCTCATGGCAGAAACCAAAAAGACCGAAGGCCTGATGTACAAGGGCCGTCCGCTCCGCCGTGTAGGTAACCTGATCTACTACGGAACGATGGCTGATAAATATATCATTATGATGCAGATCCTGGAAAGCAAGACCGAGAAAGACCTGGCTCTGGCCAGCAAGGTCTCCGTCCAGCTGCAGCTCACCGATCCCGACCTCAAGTCCCGCAACCGCATTGTGAAAAAGAGCGAGAAGGACAGCCTGTATGCCGCTATGGACATTGGCGCCATCTGGCTGGAACGCGCACTGAAAGAAAAGTAAGATCCCTCTCTACCAAAGCTAAGAAAGGAACCGATCCTCCCATGACACATTTTACTGGAAAGGCAGCAAAGGTCTTTCTCCTCTCTGCAATGACCACTTTGCTGCTCTCCGTCTCTGCCATGGCTGCTGAGGGCGATCTTGCCATTGGCGCCGGCGTTACCACCGGCTCTTCCCTGCGTCTTCGCGCGGAGGCCTCTACCTCCTCCTCCATCCTCACCACCTTGAATAAGGATATCACCCTGGCCGTGCTGGATGATTCCACCTCCGGTTGGTACAAAGTTTCTTATGCTGGCAAGACCGGCTTTGTTTCCGCCGATTACCTGGCCCTGGACGAGGACAATGTCTTCGAGACCTACGGCCGTGTGACCGGTGACGCTGTGAACGTCCGTACTGCCCCCTCCACTGAGAGTGATACCCTGGGCACCGTTTCCGGCAGTTCCATTCTCACGGTCAACGGCCTCCTGGATGGCTGGTACGATGTTACCTGTGAAAGCGGTACCCGCGGCTATATCCGCAGCGATTTTGTGGACCTGCTCTCCACCGGTGCCAGCGCCAACGGCAGCGCCGTGGTGGCCCTCGCTCAGCAGTATCTGGGTGTGCGCTATGTTTACGGCGGCGCTTCCCCCAACGCTTTTGACTGCTCCGGCTTTACCATGTACATCATGAAGCAGTTTGGCCATAGTCTCCCCCACACCGCTACCGGCCAGTGGCTCAGCGGAAAGGGCACCAAGGTCTCCTATGCCGAGATGATGCCCGGTGACCTGGTCTTCTTCTGTGACCCCAGCCGCTCTCTTGGCAAGGCCTGCTCCCATGCAGGCATCTATGTTGGCAATGGTCAGTTCATCCATGCCTCCTCTTCCAAAAACGGCGTGATCTACAGTGACCTCTCCAGCGGTTACTATCACAACTATTATGTAGGCGCGATCCGCCTGGCCTGATCTTCTTACATAGTACATCTCCCTCCCCGACACAGTAGTGTTGGGGAGGTTTTTCTTCTCAATGGAGGAAATTACCTTGCCTTTCCTCCTTTTCCCTGTTATAATACCGATTTGTTGAGAATTTTACCCGAAAAGGATGATTTTTATGGAACTGAATGCAATGTATGCGAAGCTGGGCGTCAGCCCCGCTGTATATGAATTTGGCGAAAAGGTCCTGAAGGACCTTCGGGAGCGCTTTGATGCCATCGACCAGGTAGCCGAGTACAACCAGGCCAAGGTGCTCCACGCCATGCAGAAAAACCGGGTGAATGCCACCCATTTTGCAGCCACCACCGGCTACGGTTACGACGACGAGGGCCGCGACAATCTGGAGCGTGTCTACGCCGATGTGTTCCACACCGAGGCCGCCCTGGTCCGTCCCCAGATCACCTGCGGCACCCACGCCCTGGCAGTGGCCCTCTCTGCCAATCTCCTCCCCGGTGATGAGCTTCTCTCCCCCGTGGGCGCCCCCTATGATACCCTGGAGGAGGTCATCGGTATCCGCCCCAGCAAGTGCTCCTTGAAGGAGTACGGCGTCACTTACGCCCAGGCGGACCTGAAGGCCGATGGCACCTTTGACTACGATGCTATCCGCGAAAAGATCAACGAGCGTACCAAACTCATCACCATCCAGCGCTCCAAGGGCTACGCCACCCGCCCCACCTTTTCTGTGACCCAGATCGGTGAGCTCATCGCCTTCTGCAAGAGCATCAAGCCCGATGTAAAGATCATGGTAGACAACTGCTACGGCGAGTTCGTGGAGACCATCGAGCCTTCCGACATGGGCGCTGACATGATCGTGGGCAGCCTCATCAAAAACCCCGGCGGCGGCCTGGCCCCCATTGGCGGCTACATCTGTGGCACCAAGGAATGTGTGGAGCGCTGTGCTTACCGTCTCTCTGCTCCCGGCCTTGGCCAGGAAGTAGGTGCAAACCTTGGCATCATGCCCTCCTTCTATCAGGGCCTGTTTCTCTCCCCCACCGTTGTTTCCGGCGCGCTGAAGGGCGCCATCTTCGCCGCCAACATCTATGAAAAGCTGGGCTTTGCCTGCGTACCCAACGCAACGGAGAGCCGTCACGATATTATTCAGGCCGTGACCCTGGGAAGCCGCGAAGCCATGGTTGCCTTCTGCCGTGGCATCCAGGCCGCAGCCCCTGTGGATAGCTACGTGACTCCCGAGCCCTGGGCTATGCCCGGCTATGACTCCGATGTCATCATGGCTGCCGGTGCCTTCATCCAGGGCAGCTCCATCGAGCTTTCCGCCGACGGCCCCATCCGCGAGCCCTACGCCGTCTACTTCCAGGGCGGTCTTACCTGGTACCACGCAAAGCTTGGTATCCTGATGAGCCTTCAGAAGTTGGTGGAAGCGGGCATTGTGAAGCTGGGTGAGTAATTTGATAAAAACTCCCTGCAAGCGCAGGGAGTTTTTTATCGACATTTTCCCCGTTCTCTGTTATACTGTCCTCATCAAGCGAAAGGAAACTCGCTCTATGGTACATGATTTTTTACCCATCTCCCGGGCCGATATGGAAAAACGGGGCTGGGAACAGTGTGATTTTGTATATGTCATTGGCGATGCCTATGTGGACCATCCCACCTTTGGCCATGCCATCATCTCTCGCGTGCTGGAAAATGCCGGCTTCAAAGTGGGCATCATCTCCCAGCCGGATTGGAAAAACCCCAATTCCATCAAGATCCTGGGCGAGCCCCGTCTGGGCTTTTTGGTGATGGGCGGCAATATGGACTCCATGGTGAACCACTATTCCGTCTCCAAAAAGCGCCGCAAGACCGACGCCTTTACCCCCGGCGGCGTCATGGGCAAGCGGCCGGACCACGCCGCCGTCGTTTACTGCAACCTCATCCGCCGCTCTTACCCCCACAAGCCCATCGTTGTGGGCGGCATCGAAGCAAGCCTTCGCCGCCTTGCCCACTATGACTACTGGGGCGATGAAATGAAGCGTTCCCTCCTGCTGGACGCCCAGGCGGACCTGCTGCTCTACGGCATGGGTGAACGCAGTATCCTGCAGGTAGCCGAGGCTCTGGACAGCGGCCTTGCCATCTCTGATTTGA
>JAFOCY010000187.1 GCA_017380995.1 Oscillibacter sp.
GGGAAATTCCCCGGTGTTCTTTTATGTTACAAAATGATGCAGATAAGACCGCCGCTTCCCTCATTGATGATGCGGGTCAGTGTCTCCTGAAGTTTTCGGCGGGCATCCTCCGGCATACGCTTTAGCTTGGCGTGGAGGTCTTCGCTTACCAGTTCGTGGAAGCTCCGCCCAAACATATTGGACTGCCAGATCTTACTGGTGTCACCTTCAAACTCCTGGAGGAGATAATTTACCATATCCTCAGACTGTTTTTCATTGCCAACAATGGGCGAAACCGCGGTTTCGATATCCGCCCGGATCATATGGATACTGGGAGCGCTTGCTTTGAGGCGCACGCCGTAGCGTCCTCCCTGTTTCATGATTTCCGGTTCTTCCAGTTTCAGCTCATCCAGACTGGGAACAACGATACCATACCCTTTTTCCCGTACATCCCGCAAAGCGCCCGAAACCTTGTCATACTCGGATTTTACTGCCGCAAGGCGAGTCAGCAAACTCATCAGATCACCATCATCTCCAACTTCAAACCCGGATTGCTGAGAGAGGGTCTGGTAAAATAACTCCCTCGGTAAAGAAAGTTTGGCCCCGGCAACACCGGTACCCAGATCGATCGCCATGATCTTTGCCTCGCTGATATTCTCGCTGCTTCCCAGGTTTGCAATGACACCGTCGATCTCCCGTATGTGGCGCAGTTCTCCTGCAGCTGCACGGATAGCCTCATACAGCCCTGCTTTAATGGGATGGGCTGTGGGCAAAGCATCTACCCAGGGCGGCAGGAACAAATCCAGTTCCTGCATAGGAAATTCATAGAGGACTGCTCTTAAGATCTCGCTTACATCCTCTTCTCCCAGAGTCAGACAGTTGACCGGCATACAGTTGACCTCATACCGCAGGGAAATATCCTTTGCGATGGCCTCCGCCCGGTCCGAATGAGGATCAGAGGAATTGAGCAATACGATAAAAGGCTTCCCAAGTTCCTGCAGTTCCCGGATCACCCGCTCTTCCGCTTCCAGGTAATCTTCCCGGGGAATATCGGACACTGTGCCGTCAGTGGTAATGACGATACCGATGGTCGAGTGTTCTGTAATCACTTTCCGGGTGCCGATCTCCGCTGCTTCCGTCATAGGGATCTCATGATCATACCAGGGCGTGGTGACCATACGGGGCGCATCGTCTTCAAACTGTCCGATGGCACCCCGGACCATATAACCAACGCAGTCGATCAAACGCACGGAAAAAGAAGCGCCGCCCTCCAACTGGATCTGAACAGCCTCCTCCGGCACGAATTTTGGTTCTGCCGTCATGATGGTGCGTCCGGAACCGCTTTGCGGCAGCTCGTCTCTTGCCCGTTCCTTACGATAGACATTATCAATGTTGGGAATGACCTGAGTTTCCATAAATCGCTTAATAAAGGTGGATTTTCCCGTACGCACCGGCCCCACCACGCCGATGTAGATATCTCCCGCCGTGCGGGTGGCAATATTCTGATAGATCGTGGTATTCATAGCATCCCGTCCTTTTGCGAGTCTTGTTTCAACTGTATGCGATGAGGGGTCTTAATATGATGCGCGTCCAGGTTTTGTTAAAATCTCACAAAAGAAGCTTGTGTTTATTGGTCGCTTTGGGCTGATTTTCGTCTTTACATCCGTAATTTACCATGGTAAACTACTAATGAAATGAATGAGCCGCAACACGGCCCAAATTATGGAGGATAAGATTATGAAGAAGTTTTTGTCTATGGCTCTTGCTCTTACCATGATGGTATCCCTGGCCGCTTGCGGCGCCAAGGAAGAAGCTGCTCCCGCAGCCAGTGCTCCTGCCGCCTCTGCTGAAAAGGCTTTGGTTTATGCCGTTGAGGCTGGCTCCGCCGGTGAGGCTGCTGCCCTTGACGCTGGTTTTGAGATCAACAGCGTGGATACCCAGGCCAAGGCTTTGATGGAAGTTGCCGCCGGCACTTCTGACGCAGCGATTATCGACTCCCTGATGGCCGGCGCCATGGTTGGCGAAGGAACCAGCTATCCCGACCTCAAGTGCACCGACCAGAAGCTCACGGAAGAGCTTTACGGTGTTGGCTGCCGCAAGGGCAGCGACCTGGCCGCTTTCATCAACGGCGTCTTCGCAGAGACCTATGCTGACGGCACGATGCAGCAGATCGCTACTACTTACGGTGTGCAGGAAGCTCTGGTAGAGCAGTCTGCCGACGTGATCGCTCCTCCCACCGGCGGTGATGTTGCCTATATCCAGGATAAGGGCGTTCTCGTGGTCGGTATTACCGATTTCGCTCCTATGGATTATAAGGATGACAAGGGTGAATGGATCGGTTTTGACGCCGATATGGCCAAGATCGTCGCCGAGAAGCTGGGCGTTGAGATTGAGTTCATCGAGATCGACTGGGATAACAAGGTCTTTGAGCTGGACGGCAAGGGCATCGACGTTGTCTGGAACGGCATGACCCTCACTGACGCAGTCCTGGAAGCTATGGAGTGCTCCAACGCTTACTGCAACAACGCTCAGGTTGTCGTCACCAAGTAAGTTTTCTTGTAAATTTGATCAAAGGCAGAGAGCGTTTCCGCTCTCTGCCTTTGCCCCGGTTTAGAAATCAGATTACAGAGGAGATCTTCCATGTTTTTAACTGTTACTACTTCCCTTGTCAAAGGCCTTGGCACGGCAATGGAGCTCTTTGGGCTGACGCTGCTCTTTGCTCTTCCCCTTGGCCTTGTCATCGCATTTGGCTCCATGAGCAAGTGGCAGCCCTTCAAATTTCTGCAGTATGGTCAGGAGAACCCCGGCAGCTTCGTTCGCTTTTTTGCTGACCTGCGCCCTATCAGTGCCCTTACCAATGTGATCGTCTGGATCATCCGCGGTACTCCCCTGATGCTGCAGCTGATCATCATCTTCTATGGTCCGGGCCTCTGGTTTGATAATAACATCTGGTCCTTCAGCAACGGCCGTATGGCGGCCTGCGTGGTGGCCTTTGTCATCAACTATTCCTGCTATTTTTCCGTCATCTACCGCGGCGGAATCGAGGGCGTTCCCCAGGGTCAGCGGGAAGCTGGCGAAGTCCTGGGTATGACCAAGAGCCAAATCTTCTTCAAGATCACCCTTTTGCAGATGATCAAGCGGATCGTCCCCCCCATGTCCAACGAGATCATCACCCTGGTCAAGGATACCTCCCTTGCCCGCATCATCGCCATCACCGAGCTCATTAAGGCCGGTGAGGCTTACATGAAGTCCGACGGCATCACCTGGCCCCTATTCTACACGGCGGTTTACTATTTGCTGTTTGTCGGCGTTCTGACGATCCTCTTCAACTTCATCGAGCGCAAGCTCAGCTACTTCAGATAAGGAGGCGGAACCATGGCTGTTTTGGAAGTCAATCACCTGGAAAAACATTTTGGCAGTACCCGCGTCCTGAATGATATTTCCTTCTCTTTGGAAAAGGGACAGGCCCTTTCCATCATCGGTTCTTCCGGCAGCGGCAAAACGACGCTGCTGCGCTGCTTGAATTTTTTAGAGACCCCCAACGGCGGTTCTATCTGTGTCAACGGAAAGACCCTGTTTGATGCCGCCGATCCCTCTACCCAACTGGAAAAGGAGATCCGCCGCAAGCGCCTCCACTTCGGTCTGGTGTTCCAAAATTTCAATCTCTTCCCGCAGTATACCGCCTTGCAGAATGTGACTTTAGCCCGGGAACTGATGAGCAAGGAAACCGGCGAAAGCCAGGATACCATAGTGAAGGCTGGTAAGGAGCTTTTGGAGCAGATGGGTCTTGCGGACCGGGCCAATCACTATCCCCATCAGCTTTCCGGCGGCCAGCAGCAGCGTGTGGCCATTGCCCGTGCGCTGGCCATGCATCCCGACATTCTTTGCTTTGATGAGCCCACCTCTGCCCTGGACCCCGAGCTTACGGGAGAGGTACTGCGGGTCATCCGAAATCTTGCCGAGCAGCGCACCACCATGATCATTGTGACACACGAAATGGCCTTCGCTCGGGATGTTGCAGACCAGCTGATCTTCATGGATCAGGGCTTTATTGTAGAACAGGGCGATCCCCACCAAGTCATTGATCATCCCAGAGAAGAACGTACCCGCCACTTTTTGGCCCATTATTCCGAGACATAAAGAAACTGGACGGCAAATGCCGTCCAGTTTCTTTATGCCCGCTTTTTGGGGATCAGCAGTAGTTTTTCGCAGGGAATATCTTCCTCTGCCTCCAGTCCGTTTGCGGCAAGGATCGCAGCAATCGTAGTGTGGTACTTTTTGGCAAGGTCCCAGGCACTTTCCTGCGGATGTAGACACCGCAGCACCAAGGAAGGGGCGGCGGCAATATCTTTAGGGACCTCTGTATCCAGACGGAGATTGGAAATACACACCCGCCGTGTTTTTCCTTCTGCCCGCATGGAAAAGTCTACCGGGAAACGGACCTCGATTCCACGGTCTCCGATGCTGCCCTGAATCTCTTCGCAGCAAAGCGCTTCCGCTGTGATGCGGCAGCCTTCTGGCAGTTCGAGATAGCAGCTCACCTCTACCGTCCGCTCGGCAAAGAGCGCTGCTCCTCCCTCATCCAAATAGAGTGCCCGAATGATGACGTTGCTGCGCAAAACAGTATTTTGTCCCTCTCTGCCTATGTTTACCGACCCGCAGACAGCGGAAAGAGACAAAATCGATTCTGCCACTACTCCAATCTCCAGGATCTCCCGGACGGTCTGCCGGCGTGTCATTGCCTCCCGGAAAGATGTGAGTTCCAAAGGCGCTGCATCGTAAGTAGTATTATAAGCGGTGGAATAAAGGTCTTCCAGGAGGGTGATCTCTTGTTCCCGGTAAAGGAAGGCTGTTGCGTGAAGATACAGCGCAGTGGAGATCTGACGTCCGTCCGGATCATCACCGCCGATCTGAAGATCCGCACCTGTCAACTGCAGGCGGAATTCTGCTGTAGTCTCCTCTGCTCCATCCTCTGCCTCCATTACCTGTGAAAAAGGCAGCTCTGCATCGAAGGAGGCGTATTTCCCGCCGTTGTCCCGGTAGAGAAGGCTTACATAAAAAGAGCCTTTAAAGATCAGCTTATTCCCTACCGCCTTTGTATCGCTCACAACGGAGCGAATGGTGCTGGAAAGGATCTCCGCCGCACCGTCCCGACCCGGAGAAAGTAAAATATCATCCGTAAAGGAGAAATCCTTTTCATGTATTGCGGTCAAAAAGACTACATTCTGTCGAATCTGCCTTTTTTCTACGCACAGCTTCTCCTCCGCTTCAATATCCGTACCAAAAAGCATCTGGGTTTTCTGGTAGCCTGTGAGGCGGCTCACCAGCTTACAGCGGGTAAAGACTTTTCGTGGATTCAGCATTCTGGTCTCCAGAGATGCTACTTCTACTTCTGCCGTCAGATGACTGCACTTAGGAAAGCTTCCCCTCTCACTACTGGCAGTAAAGGGCATGGCGAACTCCACTGTGCGCAGCCCTTTTTCCCCATCTGGGGTATAGAGCACGCTGATGCGTACTGTTCCCCCCACCTCCGCTCTGCCGTCCCGCAGTTCCCGGCTATGCAGGTATACTCTGCCGTCAGTCCGTACGATCCGGGCAATGTCCGGACAATAATCCGGTACGATGGTCTCTGCTGTTTCCTCTTGGGTCAAAGTCATGGTCCCGGAAGCCTCAAAGGCATCCAGGCAGCTCTTTTTCAGCTCCATTGGGCAACTTCCTTTCGCTCTTCGTTCTGCCCCAATTTATGAAAGAGCGTGTACAGTTATGCCTTGGGCAGACGGAATAGTCTGCGCAAAATGCCCTGCAGAGCTTTCGGGGATTTCCAGACGACAATGTTCATACATGAAACTCCTTTCTAAAAGCGCCTCAGCGTTTGCAGCAGGCGCAGCCGCACACGATCAGCAAAAATGCCACCAGGAACATCAATGCACCTGTTGGAAAAATGGCTGCGATCAGAATGCCACATCCCAGGGCCACACCCAGGATCCCTATCCAAAAACAGCCTCCACCACGATGAAACACGCGGCGCACCTCCCTTCTCGTTTCAATATATGGGTCGTAGATTGTCCTACGTGAAAAAATATCCCGGAGTACCTTTATGTACTCCGGGATATCCCTGTTACTTTTTGCGTTCCTTCCATTCCTGAACGGGTTTTAACTCCTCGTAAAGGCGAAGATAACTTTGGTGACGGCTTTTCTGGATCTTCCCCTGACGCAAAGCTTCCAAAACCGCACAACCTTTTTCTTTTGTATGGCTGCAGCCCACAAAACGGCAGTCCTCCAGATAAGGACGAAACTCGATAAAACTCTCTGCCAGATGCTGCTTCCATTCCAGATTCAAGTCCTCCGCTTCAAAGGAAGAAAATCCGGGAGTGTCCATGATCTCCGCTCCGCAGCTGAGACGAAAAAGCTCTACATGACGGGTAGTATGACGGCCCCGGCCAAGGGCTGTGCTGACCTCGCCAACCTTCAGGGCAAAGTCCGGCTCCAGCGCATTGAGAATGCTGGATTTTCCAACACCAGAGTTGCCTGTAAAGGCAGATAGCTTTCCAGAAATCAAGTCTTTCAGTTCTTCCAGTCCCTCCCCTGTTTCCGCACTGACGCGAAGCGTAGGAAAGCCTGCGGCACAGTAAATATCATAAAGTTGATCGGCGTTATCCAAATCACACTTATTCAGGAGAACGATCACATCGCATTGTTTCAGAGCGGCAATGGAGGCAACACGGTCGATCAAAAACGGATCGGTCTTGGGGATCGCTCCGGAGCCAATAATGACCAGCTGGTCGATGTTGGCAACAGCAGGGCGAATAAAGGCGTTTCGTCGGGGCAGGATAGCCTCCACGAAACCTTCACCATCTCCCAATTCCCGGACACTCACCCGGTCACCTACCAAGGGAGAAATTCCTTCCCTGCGGAATTTTCCTCTGGCGCGGCAGGTCAAAATCTCAGTTCCGGTGTCCACGTAGTAAAAGCCGCTGAGGGCCTTTTGAATGCGTCCTTCACTCATATGGGCTCACCCCTGGAACTGGACTGTATGGCTGGTTTCCAATTCCCCATCGAAGTACACCTTGATCTCCTGCTCACCGCTGCCCTGCAGAGGTATAGTGATACTCTTTTTCTCGCAGGAAACAATATCATCAAATTGGGGTTCACTTTCATGACTGACATAAACGGTTACGTGAACTGTCTTGCGGCCATCCTGAGGCAACTCATAGGTGCTGGTAATGATACCGCTTCCGTAAGAGGGTTGGCTGACAGAAGATCCGGAACTGACCTGGAATTTGATGGTATCGCCTTCTTTGGCCATGGTATTAGGCTCGAGGCTCTGCCATACAATGGTTCCAATGCCTTCACTACTGGGAACGATCTCAATATCAGCATCCTCACATACCAATCCTAAAGTCTCCAGCTGATTGCGCGCTGTTTCGATATTGATACCGATAAACTTCAGTACCTTCACTTCTTTGAACTCAGGACCCTTACTGACCACCACTTGAATGGTGTCTCCCTTTTTCAGTTGCTCTCCTTTTTCAGGGTAAGTTCGAATGATATGGCCTTTTTCGATCTCGTCGTTAAATTCCTGATATTCCTCACTGGCATCGATAGTCAGTTCGTACTTCTCGATGAGACTCTTCATAGCAGCCTTTGCAGCAAGAACTGTCATATCCTTGACATTGGGCATCTCGCCTGTTTCTTCGCCCATGCTGACCCAAACCTTGATGGTGAGATTATCTCCCTTGCGGTACTCCCCTTCCGCGGGGTCCTGTCTGGCAATCTCACCGGCATCGTATTCACTGCTGAAAATAGGCGTCTGCTCTGCCAAGGTGAAGATATCCTTCACTCCATCAATCTGCGCGGCTTCCTCTACCGTCATACCCAGTACATTTTTGACCACATACTGTTCCGGTCCGGCAGGGGTCTGGAAAGAAGCAAAGATAGAGCGAAACAGGAAGAATACCAATACCGCGGCCAAAAGGCCGGCAACTGTCCACAAAACCGTCTGCGTTTTATTGCTTCTGCGGTCCTCGTCCTCCTCATAATCCCGACGGCGCTCCCGCTCCCTGGAAACGCTGGTTCTGCCATGCTGCTGGGCAGCGGCATGAATGCCAGCAGTCCGCAGCGGCCGGGTGGGCTCATCCACTTCCTCAGGCCGAAGATCCTCCAGATCAAAGTCCAAATCCACATCCGGATTTTTCCGAAAAGTCTCCAGATCCGAGATCATAGCTTCGGCAGAAGCATAACGCCGCTCCAGATCCGGGGTCATAGCCTTCATACAGATGAGCTCCAGCTGTTCAGGGATCTCTTTGTTGATCTCCCTGGGTGCAAGAGGGATGGAGCTTAAATGCTGAATAGCAACAGATACAGCCGAATCGCCCACAAAGGGAAGCCGTCCGGTAAGCATCTCATAGAGTACCACACCGGAAGAATAAATATCGGAACGGGCATCGGTACGGTCTCCCCGTGCTTGCTCAGGAGAAATATAATGGACGGAACCCAGGGCTTCCTGCGTCAACGTTTGAGCAGAATTTTCCAAACAGGCAATGCCAAAGTCCGTCACACGCACGCTGCCGTCCCGCAGGACCATGATATTCTGGGGCTTGATATCCCGGTGAACAATACCACGGCTATGAGCGTGGGACAGTGCCCGCATGATCTGTGTGATGAAGTGCAGAGATTCCCGCCAATTCAAAAGGCCTCTGCGTTCCATATACTGCTTAAGCGTAATACCGTCAATGAGTTCCATAACGATATACTCGATATCCCCGCCCTTGGACACATCGTAAACAGAAACGATGTTGGGATGACTCAACAGCGCAACGGCCTGGGACTCTGCATTAAAGCGGCGGCGGAAATCTGCATCCTGAGCAAGGTCACTTTTCAGGATCTTCACCGCTACCAGGCGGTTGAGCCGGTGGCATTTTGCCTTATAGACCACCGCCATGCCGCCCTTGCCGATAGGCTCCAGGATTTCATAGCGATTGTCCAGCATTTTTCCGATATACGGATCCATAAAGTTTCCTCCTCTCTTACAGTTTCCGCATCAGCACAGCGGTAACGTTGTCCGGCGCTCCCTGGCTCTTTGCAATAGCGAGCAACCGATCCAGGCAGGTATCGTTCCCACCGCCGTGGATAACTTCAAACAGCATCTCCTGATCAGTAACGGTACCACTGAGACCGTCGGTGCACAGAAGGATGTACTCCCCAGTCTGAAGCGAACAGAGGAAGCTATCACTCTGCGCATCCGTATCAGCTCCCAAGGCGCGGGTGATCAGATTGCGGCTGGGATGGTGGCGGGCCTCTTCAGCAGTGATCTCACCATGATCCACCATACGCTCCACCAGAGAGTGATCTTTGGTGATGCGGCGGATGCCGCCTTCACAAATATGATAGGCCCGGCTGTCACCCACATTGGTGAGGACGACCTCATCGCCGCAGGCAACTGCACTGACCAGTGTAGTACCCATATTGCGGTACTCCGGATTCTCCTGGGCCGCCTTGCCGATCGCCGTGTTTGCAAGAGACACGGCATAGGAAGAAGCCTCCTTCACCTGCTCGGCAGTCATTTCCGCTGTCAGCACCTTCTCAAGCTCTTGGGTAAAGGTTTCTACTGCAATAGAGCTTGCAACGCTTCCTCCGGCGCTGCCGCCCATACCATCGCATACTACAGCAATGGTGTGGCCGGTAGGGGTCTGTGTACGAATGGCGTAGGCATCCTGATTTTCTTTTCGCAAAAGACCAATATCACTCATGGTCCAAACTTTCATCATTCTGCCCCACCTTCTTTCTCCATCGCCTTCCGGCGGAGCTGACCGCAGGAGGCATCAATATCTCCGCCCAGGCTGCGGCGAACTGTAGCAGTCACCCCCTGGGACTCCAGGCGCTTTTGGAAAGCGGAAATCCGTTTAGAGGGCTTGAAGGGGCTCTCTACCACATCATTCAACGGGATCAGATTCACGTGTGCAGGCATTCCTTTGAGCTTCTTGGCAATCAGATCCGCCTGCCAATCATGATCATTGACACCGTCGATCATAGAGTACTCAAAGGAAATACGCCGGCCGGTTTTTCGAAAATACTTGTGGCAGGCCTCGAAAAGCTTCTCTACATCGTAGGCCCGGTTCACAGGCATGATTTTGGAGCGTGTCTCCGTATCCGGTGCATGGAGAGAAACAGACAGCGTCAGCTGAAGGCCCAGATCTGCCAGACGCTCAATACCCGGAATGACACCACAAGTAGACAGAGAAATGTGCCGCATTCCAATATTCATGCCGTCAGGATGATTGATCAGCTCCAGGAATTTCAGTACCGTATCCAGGTTGTCCATGGGCTCGCCGATGCCCATTAAAACAATGTTGGATATCTCCACGCCGGAATCAAGCTGGGTAAACAGCACCTGATCCACCATTTCCGCAGGGGTCAAGTTTCGAATGCGGCCGGCAATGGTAGATGCGCAGAACGCACACCCCATAC
>JAFOCY010000188.1 GCA_017380995.1 Oscillibacter sp.
CCCTATAAACGCAAAAAACGCGCCTGACGGCGCGGAAACGGAGTACCTCCCCTAAAAACACACATCCCCCCACTCGCTCCAGCGTCGAGTGGGGGGTTACAGATGGCCGAAATCGTACATGGGTCGGTACCTCACTTTCTTAGCTTTTCAAGGTCCTTTTTGTTTCAGAAAACTTCATTTGGGGAACTTGCAGCACTCACTTCTTCCAATCCCTGAAACGCTCTTTTTGTCACGGTTTCCGTGCGTCTCATCATAGTGAGGGTGTTTCGTCTTTGGCTTCCATGCGTAACTGACTGGCTGCGATGCAGTTTTCTAAAACGGTTCAGTTAGGAGAACCATCCGTGGCTGATTAGCCCATTGGACTCACTCCTTTCTGTAGTTATAATATACAATACATCTATAAAAATGTCAACACAGATTGTGCAATTTTACCTTTTTCACAATTTCAAAACGTTTACTCTTGGCAAGGCGCACAAAGCATCACTCCAGCGCAGACAAAAGCCGCTCCAAAGAAAAATCCTCCTGCTGCCAAAAAGCTTCCAGCAACGCGGCAAGGTTGTCCTCATTATGCTCGATCTCGCTGCTATAACGCCGCAGGGCCTCCCCAAGACCGCAGACCGCCCCCAGGCGCTCCACCACCAGTACGGAAAATACCACCAGCTGCGCCCGGCCCAGGAAGTCTCCATCGTTGACCGCCTTGAGAAGGTACCGGAAGGCAAAATAAACTGCGATCCGCTCCAGCAGGTCTTCCTCTTCCCGGACTTCCGCCGCCTGCTCCGCCCGGGCCAGGAGATCCCGCCAGTCCGTCTCCAGCACCTCCAGTTCCCCCAAAAGGCGCAAAGCGGCAGTGAAAAAGAGACTGTTCTTCTGTACCGCAGCTTCCGGAGGGGTCCAGGCATCAGCCAGGGCGGGGATCTCATCCTCCCGCTCCTCCTCCAAAAGCCACTGGGCCTGGGCCGCCAAAAGGAGAAAGCTTTTCAGCCGTGTCCGCAGGGGCAGGGCGCGCTCTGCTAAAATTGCAAGCAGCTTTTCCCGCAGGGGCACAAGAACACTCAGCCAGTCGTCCCCTTCCTCTTCCGGTTCCTCCGTTTTCGTTTCCAAAAACCGCAGCGGCTCCCTGCTTCCCAAAAGCAGCGCATTTGCCGCGGGACAGGAAGCGCAAAGGGTCACTTCCCGGAAGGGACCGTAATCCTCGGTAAACCGGGGATGCTCCTGACAGGTTATACTGGTGGCCTCCTGGCCAAGCTTTTTGTGGATCTCACAGAGGTTCTCACCGTCCAGGAAGGGACAGCGGCCGCCGTTGAGGGGAAAGCAGAGGTCCCCCTCCTCGTCCCGCTGCAGCGCGCCGCGCAGCTTTTCCCCAAGGTCTCCGGGCACCTCTTGATAAAATTGGGCGGTCTCCGGGTCGATGACCACTTCCCACTTCTCGCAGCAGCTATGAGGGCACTGCCCCGCAAGGCAGCGGAAATCTTCGTAATAATCAGGCACGCGCACCAGCATGGCAGTCTCCTCCGTTTCTTTTTTCTCATCATAGCCCTGCCATGGGGGAAAAGCAAGTCTTTTGGGCATACTGTAGCCATCCAACCAGAAAGGAGCATCAATATGCTTGCAACCGTCAATGAAAACTGCATCGGCTGCGGTCTTTGTGTAAACACCTGCCCGGTGGTATTCGCCATGGGAGAGGACGGCAAGGCCCAGGGGGGCCAGGTGCCGGACACCGATCTCTTCAATGCCCAGAAAGCAAGAGACGACTGCCCGGTAGACGCCATTGACATCCAATGACATTTCAAGGGGGAACAGGTTCCCCCTTGAAAATCCCCTTCACCGGTCTGCGGACTGGTGAACGCGCCCAAGGCGCTTAGGTCCCGGTATTTTCGCCACGTACACGCCGCGGCGAAAATGATTGATGGAAAGGGGCGGCCAACGGCCGCCCCTTTCTTCACGTATTTTCCCGGCTGATAGGCTCCCGGAACAGCAGACGCCGCATGGCTTTGCCGTTGAAGGGTACCAAAGGATAGAGGTATCCCTTCCCGACCAGAGGCTTTGCCGTGGCCAGCAGCACAAAAATGACCACCAGACCGGCAAGAAACCCCCAGATATCAAAAAGCGCCGTCAAAACCAGCAGCGCCACCCGCAGCAGCTTAAAAGCATATCCCAACTCGTAGCTGGGCTGGGCAAAACCGGCAACCGACACAAAGGCCATATACACCAGCACCTCCGGTCCCAGCCACCCGGCCTGGACCGCAAAGTCACCCAAAATCAGCGCTCCCAGCATGGAAAAGGAGCTGGAGAGGGCGTCCGGGGTGTTGAGGGAAGCAAGCTTGAGGACGTCGATGAGGAACTCCACCGCCAAAAGCTGCCAGATCAAGCTCAAAGCCGCCGGTTCCGGGGAGGAGAGGAATCCCAACCACTGGGGAAGCCGTTCCGGCTCGCTGACCATGAGATACCAGATGGGGGTGATCAAAAGGGACACCAGGAAAACGATGATCCGCAAAAGCCGCAGATATCCGCCGATCAGAGGCGGAAAATAAAAATCATTGGTCTCTTGGGCAAAGTCAAAAAAAGTGGTGGGCAGCAGCATCACGGAAGGAGAATTATCCACGATGACGGCGATGTTCCCCTCCATCACGCTGGCCGCCACGGCGTCGGGCCGCTCGGTGTAGCGGACCTTGGGAAATGGGTTATACCACTGTTTGGGGCGAATGGCCTCCGCCACGCTCTCTTGTCCCATAGAGAGGGACTGGGCCGTGATTTTTTGGAGCTTGGAGCGCAGATCATTCAACACCGTGCGGTCCACCCGGTCCTCCAGGTAGCAAAGGACCAGATCGTTTTTGCTCCGCTCGCCCACCTTCATGGCCTCCATGGTAAGGTGCGGATCCCGGATGCGGCGGCGCAGCAGCGCCATATTGGGGACCATGGCTTCCACAAATCCATCATGGCTGCCCCGGAGGACCTTGCCGTCGGCAGGCTCCCCCACAGACCGGGCCGGATATTCCTTGGCGTCAATGAGGGCGGCGCCGGCCAGGCCCTCCATCAGGAAAAGGCTCTTTCCCAGCAGCACGGAGGTCACGATGGTCTCCGTGGCGGTTTCCACGTTGGTCTCCGTGAAGCTGATGAAGCGGTCCGCAAAGTCCTGCATTTTTGTAAGGCCCGCCACCTTTTCCGGCGTAAGGCTCAGCCAAAAAGCGCCCATGCGCTCCAGCGTCGCGTCCAGTCCGAAGCCGTCCACCACCCAGATCCGTCCCCGTCTTCCGCCGATCATGTAATCGCGGCTGACGATATCACAGTTACGGCCCACGCCCAGCGTGGCGTTGAACCAGTCCACATTTTCCATATAATTCGAGGATAAAGTTTCCATTCTCCCCCTCCTTTTAGGAGTATTCTGGGCAGAGAAATGGAAATTATGCAAA